>JBBQSE010000292.1:0-10736 GCA_038214195.1 Planctomycetales bacterium | reverse complement strand
GAACACCTCAGTACTGGCAGCCGAACCCGCCGGCGCGCTTCAACCAGGAGCAATACTCCCCAGGCTACAACAGTTCGCGGTGGAACGGCCAGTCTTCGGAAGTCGCGGAATGGGCCACCTATCCATCGCCAGCCAGCCCGCCGGTGGAAACAGAAATCGACGCATTGAAACAGTATCGCACGCAGGTCCAGGTCCTGTCCGAAGAGATGGCTCAGTTGAAGAATGCTCAGGAATCCATGAAATCCAGCCAGGAAACTCTGCAACAATCACACGCACGTGAGATTCTGGAACTCAAGCTGCAACAGACCACGGCCGACCGAAACCGACTGCAGCGCGAGCGCGAATTCGAACGGGAACTGGAACAGCAACATCGACGGGAATTGGAGACTATCGATTCCCTCTCCCAAATCATCGAAGGTACCGGCGTTCCGGTCGGCGCCGCTTCGAATTCAGGACTCGCCCCGATACCGGATCCAGCCATCCGAACCAGAAGAGACCAATCGAATGCAGCCACACAGTTGCCGACAGTTGATTGATGTCAACAGTAACGCAGGAGCGACGTAGCCAGGGACCACCGTCCCGAGCAAGTGCGGGATTTCGCATGGAACAATGGTCCTTTCTTTGTTTCGCCCAAAGTTGAACAAGGAATTTACAGGACAACTGAATGTCATCTTTCCCAACAAAATCGTGCTGCATCCTGCCAACGTTGCTCCTGCTGATCCTGCCATGCGGATGCCAGCTGCAGGAACAGCCGGCGTCGGTTCGAGTCCCCGCCGTCGCAACACGATTTACAACGAATCCAATGCCGACACAACTCGGCGGCGCGCCGCTGATTCCGACAGTCGCCACATTGCCAAATCTGAAGGTCGGACTGGCCATTCAGAGTTTCAACGATCCGCTGCATGTGCCGTTTGCCACGGAACTTGGAACCATTCTCGTACGCGAACTGCAGTTATCGGGCGGATCGATGCATGTCCAGCCGATGACCATTCGTCCAAAGGCTTTCGCGACGCCGGCATTTCACGGCCCGACGTCGCGCGACGTTATCTCTGTCAGCTTCCAGGAAGCGATGGAAGCATTGCCGCCGGATCTGCCGCCGCTGCCAATTGGGAATCCCGGCGTTCGGCCAGCCGTCGATCAAATCCTGGTGGTGCGAGTCCTTGAATATCGACCCTGGTTTCCGATGCGAGCGTCCCTGGAGATGACTGTCCTTAAGGGCGAGTCTGAGGAACCCATATTTGCCACAACCGCCAGCTGGAACGCGGCCGACTACGGCCTTGTAGAGCCCAGGCCGCGACGCAAAAAACGTCATCTGTGGTTTGGAGAAGCGCAGCCTTGCGATCCGTCACCGGGACACAATAGTCCGGACGCTCTGATGCACGAGATCGCCCGGGACATCACCGCGTGGTACACGACCGCTCTGAATCCACCACCGCCACCAAAAGCCCGGAACGGCTGGCTGAACAACAATTGCAAATGACGCAGATCTCATAACATTGCTGATCAGCGTGCAGACTGAGTCCAACACCCGACATTCACTCCTCGACCTGGCCGTGACAAGTTAGCCATTCCTCCCAACTGCGAGTCCCATCAATACCGACGGCACGCTCAACCACAGAATTCGACCTGCGTTAGGTTCAAGATAGGGGATCGGCTGGGAACTGTTGACAGCAGGAAACAGAATTCCCGCGACGATTGGAAAAATACAACCACCGACCATCGCCGCTAATCCGATCACCAAAGCGAATTTCAGACGAGACTCGCCGGTCGGCCTTCCGCCAAAAGCAATTCCAAATCCGATCCCAAGTCCGACAATCAACCAGGTTGCACTGTGCATCGATAAAGCGATGTATTCGGCCGGACTGGTGGCACCGGTTGCCATGTTTTTCCGGGCGACACTATCGATCCAAATGGCAACTGTGCCAGCGATAGCACCAAAAAGAGCACCAGCCGTCATGGTGGAAAAGATCATTCGAATGCCGGCGTATCCGGACCTTCGTGACAGGCAAATCAGCATCGCCAATAATATCCCCAGAATTGCTCCGGCAGTCCCCATCCATGTGGCAGCGTTTTTGATGTTGAGGCTCAGCGTTGCCGCCGCCAGCCGACCTTGGTTTTCAGGCGACGGCTTCGAGCCAAATGCAAGTCCGGCGAGGTCAGCGGGCAGGACAAATACGTCGCCGATACGTAAGATCGCTTGCCACGCCAGGATTGCTCCCACTCCACCCATGACTGCGGCAGCAACCGTGCGAATCACCACATGAAACTTCTTTACCGGCGACGGGCGGCCAGACGAAGATTCGGCATCGTGTTCCTCTGGGCGAGGCGTTGAATTTGGCATGAAAGATTTCTTTTCTCCGTGTCCCTGCAGTTGGTGTGCAACGTGAATTGAATTCTTCCTCAACGAATTGCCATGCTGACTGGAGGGCATTACGCCCTCCAGTGAACATCATCGAAAATTAGAATTCTCCCAATACCTGCCCATCGTTTCTGGTACAGAGCAGCCGGAGTGTTCTCATGTCGATGTTGTCGCTGATGAAACGGGCCGAACCATCTCCCAAAAGGATCTGTACGCCACCGGTATGAGCCGAGTTCAGCGGATTGTTGCTGCCAAAATTATCACCGATTCCTGGCCAGTTGGCATCATTTTCAATCACAGGTGCATTAGGCGAAAACCGCACGGTCGTGACATTGAAAACTCTGTTGTAATTGTTGCCAGCATTCTCGACAGGAGTCAGTGAAGGAGTCCCCATCATGATTCCATGAGTTCCATTGACTTGCGTGGATCTCGTACCGCCGGCGGCCGGGGCAACGTTATAGACGAAGTTTGATCCCTCTCCAATCGCCATCACGTTGGTTGTGCCGTCGGACATATCCTTGAATCCGATGCATTTGGCTGGAACCAATGTACCAGCACCAGAAATCAGGCCTGTGGATTGCTGTCCGCCACAGCAGTCACAACACGTCTTCTGATACCCCGCCGGATTTGTAAATCCGTTTCCGTCAGTGGCTCCGGCAATGCCATAATACTGTGAATCCGTGATGACATAGTCCCCGGCGCTGCGTTTCGACGGCATTGGACTTGATGGGCAGATGAAACCGTTGAGACTTGCCTGCGCGACGAGAGCACCATTTGCGCCGCCTGCAGGATCACCATTCCAGGCCCAGCCTGGCTGGGTTCCACTGAAATTGAACCGGTTGTAGAGCGGAGCGCTTTCCAGATACGGCAATAGACGTATTGGCCAGGCAACACCCCATCCCCCGGCCGCTGTTCCAACGCCGCCCTGAGGCAGTGTGTTGAAAACATCGTGATAATTGTGCAGCGCAAGTCCTAACTGTTTGAGATTGTTCTTGCACTGAGTCCGGCGCGCCGCTTCACGCGCCTGCTGAACGGCGGGCAGAAGCAGGGCGATAAGGATTGCAATGATTGCAATCACGACAAGCAACTCGATCAGAGTAAATCCACGGCGACGCATTTCATTACCTCCCAAAAAAAGAACGAACACCACGCCAGCTACTGCTCCGATATGGCGCAAGTAGGGCGATGAAGCACGAGGTTCGCTTTTCAGTTGTGATTTGTCAATCAGAAAATCAGTCCAAGTTTTAGGAAACGCCGCGAAACGCATGACAGGGCACCAACACTTATAAAAACGCCGGACAAGACACGGTTCTGACGTTGAATTACTTTCTTGTCAGTTTTGTCCCGTTGCCGTTTCGTTAATTCGAAGTGGAGCGGGAATTCCTTCCACGGCCAGCACTTCACCAGTGATTCCCTCAACGCGATATGTTTCGATTCTGCCATTCGACCAGGTGACCTCAAACTCCGCAATCCGTTCTCCATCAGGAACCGGAAAAAGGTGTACATGCTCGTTGGTTGTCAGATATCCGTCGCCAGCAACCGCCAGGTGAAAATGATCTCGCCCGGAGATTCGGGCTCGAATTCTGGCACCGCTGCCGTCACGGAGCCCAGTTTTGGAGATCAACCGCACTGTTATTGTGCGACAGTTCGACACAGTTCTATTGGTGACCAGTGAAAACGGAGCATGCAGATTGGATACCGCAAAATCAATTCGACCGTCCTTGTTCCAGTCGATGGTTGCCAGTCCGCGTCCAAGATAAGCGTTCTGAAAAAAGGGTCCCAGCAAATCCGCCGGTATCTCAGAGAACGAAACGCCGTTTTCGTTTCTGAACAACTGAGGCCGCATTCGATCGAGTTCCGTTGAGTTGCGGCTTTTGTCCACATGCCCGTTTGTCACAATCAGATCGTCCCAGCCGTCTCCGTCAATGTCCGCGAACTGCGTCCCGAATCCTAACATGCCGTAACCTGAATCCCGGAGTCCGAACTGCCGAGTCAAATCCAGAAACAACCCATCAAGCCCTCCCGCGTAGAACGTATTCGATTCTCGCTGAAAGTTGGTCACGAAGAGATCGAGTTTTCCGTCACCGTTGGCGTCTCCAGCGGCAACACCCATGGATGCCTGAGCATTGCCATCAGAGTCAAACGCGACACCTCTCAACACTCCTTCTTCCGCAAAATGAGGAATGCCGTCGGCATCGGTTTCCAGGTTGCTAAACAGAAAATTGGCGCTCGTATCGTTAGCGACAAACAGACTGGTTCGACCATTGCCAGTGAAGTCCCAGGCGATAATGCCGAGAGCACGTCCGGACGTCTCGCAAATACCAGAGTCCTCCGTAATATCCTGAAATCGACCGTCACCGAGATTCAGGTACAATCGGTCAGACTCCGGGGGCAGGACATCCGGCGTGCATGCCATTAGTTCGCCCGTTGATCTGTGGCATTCCTTAGCTGCGGTAGCCTCCCTCAGGGAATAGTTGCCCACATACAGATCGGGGAGGGTGTCTCCGTTGAAATCCGCCAGCACACTGCTGACGCTCCATTCATTTCCTGCAACGCCAGCGATTTCCGTGACATCCAGAAACGTTCCATCGCCATTGTTGTGAAACAGGCGATTGCCGCCGAGGTTGGAAACGTAGACATCGAGAAATCCGTCCTGATCGAAATCGCCCGCGCAGATGCCATGTGAGAAGCCAGGCTCAATCAGATTTGCCACAGTTGCGACATTCTCAAATCGACGGCCGTTGTGGTTCCGGTACAAAGAATCAAGAAATATCTGCTGAGTGTCGGCGGCGCGCCAGTCGTTGGCCTGGGCGATCTGCAAATCCGGCCATCCGTCCAGGTCGAAATCGAAAGCCGCAACACCGCCTCCGACAACGTTGAAAATATGCTGCAGGCGAGTTTCTTCGGTCGTTCCTTCGAAATATGAAAACTGAATGCCCACCGCTGCGGCATCATCCGTCAGTTCCCAGGTCACCGGAGGATTTTGCGGCAGCTCTCGTGAAGACGATCGTCTGTTTCCGTTCGCCGACAATCCCCAGTTTGGTTCATCGAATTGGTCCAGATCCAGCGCGGCCAATTCTTCGAGAAACCCGGCATTCTGATCCGGACTTTGGACGGCAAGATGCCCCCAGCGCCATGGTGCTGGCCGCGTGGGATCGTCGGGAAATTCAAGTCGCGAAATAACATAAAGCCAACCAGCAGCCTCCCAATAGCGTCCCAGCGCTCCCAGGCGGTCAGCCGCTTTTCGCATCATCTGTTCATCGATGTCCGCCCGAAGCAGGTTTAAAATGGCTTCCAGTTCTGAAAGCTGCTCGGCGCGTCGTTTAAAGATGCGAGCCGCATGCGATTGTCCAATCGACTCAAGGCACGCGGCGATCTGCACGTTGGCTGGCAGATGATTGGGAGAAATCTGAATTGCCTTCACAAAGCAATGGATTGCCCCTTCCGTCAGTCCAATGCGACGCGCCTGAAGTCCCTGCACAAACCAGACCTCGGGATGCTCACGAGCCGCCTCGGGAAGACTTCCACGCCAGAGCAGAAACTCCTCGATGTCGCCTCGCTCGACAATGATTCTGCCCAGCCGCCCCTGGGCTTCCCCCAGGCATGGCGCAGTCGCCACAATTTGCCGAAGCGTCTGTTCCGCTTCCGCATTACGGTTTTCAAACAGGTAACGCCGCGCTGTCCCAAGCAACGCGACACCCGGATGCTGTGGATTTGACGCGATGGCGATTCGGTCCAGATCATCGTCGGCCCGGAAAAATCGCTCTGTTGTGGCAATCCCCATGAGTTCATCGCCGCGACACTTTCCGCGGCGAAGCTGCATGAGAAACGGCTGAGCAGACTCCCAGGTGCGTCCCTGGACCTGAAGCAAATGGCCAAGGCGGTGATTGGCATCGCCATGAGTGGGATCGAGACGCAACACGTTTCGCAGGTGTCGCTCTTCGTCCGCCATCCTGCCCAGAACTCGGCACCGACCGGCAATTCCGAGATCACGCTGCAATTGCCATCCACCACCATCGGCTACCAGTTTGTTGAAATACTCGATCGACAACTGATGATCACCGTTGCGCGCCGCGACGCCAGCGGCCACGATCAGTGCTTCCGGATCACCGGGATAGTGTGTCAGATGCCGTTCGAGTCGCTGTTTCACATCGGTTTGATGCTCCGCAATAGCGGTTTGAATGTCCGAGAGCGACTGACGACGAGCTGAGGGGAACACTACAGGGAGGAGGGCGATCAGGACACCGGCTGACAACACCACAAGTCCGGCAATGCGAAATAACAAATCAACCGTGGCGGCTCTCGGTTCTGACGCCGTGGCTCTCTGTTCTGAAGACATCCGGAGCGTCACGAACCAGTCCCCCCTCCGGCAGAATCTGAACTCGGTTTCCTGCGGGCGTCGGTGTGACCGTCCGTCAGTAGGCCCCAAATCATCAACAAGCTGCCGAGCACGAGCAACACCAGACTTGCGGGAATCAAAATCGACGATGCAGCATCCTGGTTGGGAAACTGAATTAACTGGGCGTGAGCAAACGCCTGCTCGGCTCCGACCAGAAGGATTGCTCCGCTAAGAAGTTTTATAGTCAATCTTCCCACTCCGCAGGAGTTGCCTGGCCTTCGACGAAGAATTCACGGAGATTGCTTGTTCCGCTCTATCAAGTATACACCCTCTCGCTCGCCGACATACACCAGCGTTGATGGATATTTCGCTTTCCATTCACCCCATGTTGTCTTTTCAAACTGACGATCCGCAAGTGGAACATCCTTCGAACTTTGATAGTACATGACGTCATTAAAACGAAGCATCATTTCGTTGTTCGAATATCCCCCCAGTTTCATCGCTGGCGGGACCTCCGGGGTCGTCCCTGAAAACACGCGAGCGCAATCAGTTCGGTCACAGTATGTGATGGAAATCGGTCTGGTCCCGATCAGGTCGTTCACGACATGTGTGGTCGTTAGGGACATCGCTGAACACACGTATGCCTTGGCTACTGTGCCTTCGACAACTCCGATCACCTTTTCGTCGATCGGAATACGGACTTCATCTACGCGGTACATTGTTGGAGTCAGCACTCCTGGCGTGATTCGGATCATTGGGTCCAGACCAGTCAATGGTCCAGAGTGATTCTGGGCATGTTCCGGATCCTGTGCTTCGAGATAGTACTGCGCAAGGCGCCGGTTGGCCTCCGGATTGTTGGCGTCAATTTGCAGGACCGTCTTCAGCCAAGCCACCGCATCCTGATCCAGGCCTTGTTGAAACATGATCTCAGCTGCCTCCAGGCGCAGAGCTGTTGATAGCGGAGCGTGAGTCAGTTCTCCGGCTACCGCAAACAATCTCTGGACGCGTCGTTGTGAGTCCTGGCTACGCTTCAGAGCCTCACTTGCCTTCTCTGCCTCTCCTGTCATGGAATAGGCAGTTGAAAGAGCGTGCCATGCGGAGAAATTCTCTGGCGCGATGCGAATGCACTCCTGCAAACACACGAACGCCTCATCGACCTGATTTCTGTCAAGGAGCCATCGCCCCAGTTCTTCAAGAATCTCTGCCCGAGTGACACGGTCCTCCGTGTCCCTGAATTTTTCAAGCAGGCCGCGCGCCTCATCAGGCCGGTCTGTCCGCACCAGGCATTTTGCCAGTGCCACTGCATTTTGAGCGGTCGGATCGCGCTCATAGCAGACGCGCAGTTCCTTCTCTGCCTCCGTCGGCAGGTTCAAAGCCAAAAGACTGTCACCCAATCCCTTACGGGCCGGGAGAAAATCGGGATGGTCGGTTACGAGCGATTGAAACTGATCCGCAGCATTCCGATGTTCTCCCAATTTCGCGTAAAACACTGCTTTCATCTGGCGAGGCGTAACTGCCTGCGGGCACCATTCCAGCCAAAAATCCACGCACTTCAGAAATTCCGGCGTGTCAAACGCGGCAAGATGCCCGTACGCGATTGCTTCATAGACTTCCTCTGTTTCGGCAGGTTGCAGATCACTCTCAAAGATACGTCGCAGCTCTTGTTCCACTAAATTAGCCTGCCCTGACTGAGCAGTCGCCAAGACCTGTTCAAAGGCAATCTGCTGTGCAGGCCAGTTTGCTGCACGAGCACTTTGCAACGCTGCAGAGGCTTTTGAAAAATCTCCGGCCCGTCGAGCTGACTTCGCGAGGAGGAACTGGCACTCGGCACAATTCGGTTTTTCCGCAGCGACCTGTTCCGCAAGTTCCAGCGCTGGCTCGATTTCTCCAGCAGCCAGCATTTTACGAATCTGCCTGCAGCTGATCATGGTCCGCAGGTCCATGAACCAAATCAGTCCGCCAGCGAAACACAAGCCGATTAAAAAAAACAGCAGCCTGCGTTTCCGAGGCTGCTGTCGTGAAGATGAGTCAGTCATTGCAAAGGAATCGATCAATCCTGTAAACGGAATTCAAAAATATTCTTTGCCCCGTCAGCATCCAACTCAGCCGTAAGTCCGCTTGTCTTAGGGTCACCATACTTCACTGGAATTTCAGGCTCCGCCATTGGGGTGGCTCCACCGCTCTCGATTTGCATCTTCTTCATATCCTCGGGCTTCATCGCGGTCATGTCCTTTTGTGCCCCCGCTTTCATGATCCCAACCTTTGCGGTACCCAACGGTGCTCCGGGACGGCCACCAGTCGTCACCGTAAATTTACCCTCCGCATTCGTGGTTCCCACAGCAATCGGAGATTTTTCAATCTCGAAAGTGACAACCGCACCCGACACCGGAGCGTCTTTGTAGAACACTGTACCACCGGCCGACACTAAACTCGGCGCATCCGACGGTCCACCACATCCAACCAAAACCAGCAAACACGCTACGCACGAAAGTCGATAAATCACGATTAACCTCAATGTAAAATTTGAATGGGAAGAAAATGCATAAGCGATTGAGCTGTGGATTGTTAGAATTCGCCGAGCACTTTCCCGTCGTTACGCGACCCCAGATTCTGATAGGTGCGATAGTCGATATTCTCGCTGATGAATCGAACCGAACCGTCACCCATCAGAAACTGTGCGCCACCAACATGACTGGACCGAAATCCCCACGAAAGATTCCAGTTGTTTGGGTTTGTACACGTAGGATATGGTGGATTTTGTCGCGCGTAAGGAGTGGCGCATGTCGTCATTGTGTTAAGTGGCACCGACGTTGAAGCGTGCGCATTGCCCATGCCGTTGTAATCCCACCAACCTGTTCGATGGTCGTGACAGGCTGGGAGAATCTCGCCGACCATGATCGTATTTGATGTACCATCCGTTATGTCCTTGATGCCAGGGCTGTCAGCCAGAAGTCGCCCGAAGATCCCGTTAGTGCGTGCTAATTGAGTCGTGTTCCCGTGATCATCGTCTCCCCCCGGAGACTGGTAATTCACGCCGGGGGTGAAAAACAGATTGCAGGCGCCATTGGCGGAAGGCGTCCGATTAGAGCCCAAATTTCCCCCGTAACTGCTTTCAGCCCATTGGCTTTCGTCGATGCTCGACGCATCACTTGGGCATTTTGCATACGCCACGTTTTTCTTGCGCACCTCCTGGCCAGCAACACCGCCGATCAACGAATTGTAAGCAGCATTGCCGATAGAAGCTGGAGCGTTGAAATCGATTGCGTTGTAGAGACCAGTCTGTTCGGTGAAAGGCAGGATGCGACACTGCCAACCGACATTCGGCTGAGCCCAATTCTGACCTGCCGGCGGAAAACGATTGTAGGTGTCGTGATAGTTGTGCAAAGCCAGACCGTACTGCTTCAGGTTGTTCTTGCACTGGGTTCGGCGCGCCGCTTCACGTGCCTGCTGAACGGCGGGCAAGAGCAGTGCGATGAGAATTGCGATAATCGCAATGACCACCAATAACTCAATGAGCGTAAAGCCCCTTGAGCGACGTAGGAACTGTTTCATAGTCGGATCCTTTGAAAAAGAAGAGAAGAACCAAAAAGAGATCATCAAAACAGGAGCAATCCACCGAGCAAAAATCGAGTGTGGCTGCGATGGAGCCCCCCCTATATCAGTGAAGCTACCCATTAAATATGAACGAGTCAACATTGGGGTGTTCGAAAAAGGGAAAACATACCGACATTTTTCCCGATTTAGAGATTTCAACAGGAATCGCAGAACATTGCTACCAAGGAGCAAATATCGGGTTTTTCAGCCTCTAAAACGAACGAATCCGGGAACTCTGCGAATGAAACCAATGACGTGATTGCGTCAGTTGCTGAGTGAGTCTGGCTCACAGCGTACTGTTGATACATCACGCTGCATAAATTGAAGTACAGTGGAAGTCAACCTTTTGCAGGTCCCTTCTCCCCCTGGCAAGCAGGCTGTCGATTTAGTGAGCGGCAAGGCGCTAGCCGCCGGTGATTGTTGGAAAAATACTGGCAAAAACCG
>JBBQSE010000291.1:0-10783 GCA_038214195.1 Planctomycetales bacterium | reverse complement strand
AGAGGTCGCAAAATGACCATCACAGTGCGGCACTCGGGCATCCAGCGGCTGATAAAGAACAGCACCTCCGCGGGTGCAGAAGAGATCGCTCCCGGAAATTGACGTCAAAGATTCTGCGGGATCCCGCGTCACGCCACTACCTGGAAACTGGCGATCGTAAAATGGCGTCTGGCACCACTCCATGCCGTTCCCCAGCATATCAAACAAACCATAGTCTTTGGGAAGCAGCGATCCCACGGGATGACATCGATACCCGGAATTCTGAGCAGTCCATGCATACTCATCCAGCAATTCCGGAGCGAATCCAAAGGGCCGACCACCATCGTAGCCGCCGCGCGCTGCGAACTCCCATTCGGCTTCTGTGGGAAGACGGTATCCAGTACGGTCAAGATAATTCTGTGGCAGTTTCATGTCCGGACCAATCTGATCAATCTCCGGATAACATCTCTCGGACTCAGGCACACTTTCCTTTTCACTGAGCCAGCGGCAGTATTTGGCGGCATCAAACCAGTTGACCGCAATCATCGGACAGTCCGGTGTTGGGCTGTAGTCCTCCGGGTAATCAAACGATTTGATGAATTCGCGATACTGCTGAACCGTGACTTCCCGCGTTGAAATCGCAAAGCTTCGGTTTGTCTTCACTGGAATCCGCATCTCCGGCATGCTGTCACGTCCGGGCTCATTCGCTTCGGAACCTATCCAGGTGATTTCGGGCGGTTTCAGGATGACCATTCGCTGTCCAAAAATCGTCTGAAATTCGCTCGCAGTTGGAGTCCCAATCCAGGGAGGCGAAGGTAGTTTCCATGCCTGATTCAAAGCAAGTATCGCCGAACGGAGTCCAGAATCCTCAACACTGCTCAATGCAGCCATGCCCTGATCAATCAGCCACTGATTGGAAACTTCCATCGCTGAACCCGGTCGGTACAAGGACATTGCTTCCGCCGCTGCACGCCGCAGAATCAGGTTTTCCGCATGGCAAAGTTGCTTTGCCAGCCACAAGGGCGGAATCTCGTTCCGATGAAAACCGTCAATGACGGCGGCGCGCAATTCCGCATTCGTAGAGCTCGACAAGGCTACCAGTGCCGCATCGCTGTCACCAAGCTGGTGCAGAGCCAGAATGAGTCGAACCTGTGCACGAATCAATTCACTTCGCGCGGACACATTCTCCAGAGGTCTCCACCAGACGGAACTGAATTGTGGAATTCCTGCCGAGTCAATCTGCTTGACGTGAATCGAAAAAGGTCGGTAGCCCTGAACGGCAAGGCCATCACATGCTCGCCGATGAATGTCCGATTCCATATAGGGCAACCTTTCCGACTGGAGTGGCAGGCCGTTCCACCAGATTACGGACACACCTCGATGCGGATTGTCAGCAGGCCGAACTCCCCAGCGACTGTTGACGAGTAGGCAGCCTTTGTGCCAGGAAAGACTCGATTCAAACTCTTCTGGAGACTGGTTCCACTGGTCGGTAAATCCAATCCCTTTCTTCAGCTTCCAGCGGATCGACGTGTATGCTGGACGATTAGCGCGATCTGAGGTCAAAACATTGAGCCGCGGAACAAAGCCTCGATTCAAGAGCGGTTCCCATCCTTTTGTTTGATGATCTTCTTCGGAAACATCGACGTACATGCGGCTTTCCGAAACGATCGGCAGCGGTGGTGTCGTTGTCCAAACGCAGGCAAACACGATCGTCGCATGATCGTCTCGGGAGTAACCGACAACATCGTCCGGAAAATATCCTTTCGACTCATAATCGCTCTGCATCTCGCGAAGCTGCTCCGGAGTGGACTCCATCGTATAAACCGACTGGCGGCCATCTCGCTTCCATGTCGCTACACACTTCAGTCTGCCCTCGTGCAAGTACGGGCAAAGCGATGCCAATCGATATTCGTACTCCCCGATTGCCTGGTTTAGCGACTCAAACGCCTGGGAATCAATCGCCTGGACGAACGCAAAGGTTTCCGTGGTCATTCCACCCGCATCACGAATTTGTTTCACAATTTCCAAATCATCTGCGAGCGTCGCCTTAACAGCAACTGGGCCTCCTGATTCATTATTCCACCAATCAACGCCGTCTTCGGCACAAACCCAGTATTGATTCGGCGTGAGAGGAGCATTCGTTTTCGCGAGGGCCGTCCGCAATATCTCGCGCGATGACGGATTGTTCTTGAGAGCCTCCACAAGCACGCGATGAGACACAGGCCCCGATCTTGCGATCAACCCTGCCAACAGTTCAGGCTGATCGGACGCGTAGCGAGCGATCAGATTCGTGACATTAAGAACGGCACCATTCGACTTCTGCGTCATTTCTTCCAGTGTCGATACCAACGCAGGTACCAACTCACGGCCAATCGGCTCGAAGCCATCCATCCAGTCGTTCACCAGCAGCGGATTCTCACCAGCCAACAACTGAACGATACGCTTTGAGTTCTCCAGCAGCGGCGAATGTGACGGCGGATGCTGAGCGAGCAGGCAGGCAATGCGTAACTGCTCGGATGTCTCGCCCTGCATTGAATTCCACAGATCCAAAACCTGATCCATATCAACGAGGCGTGAAATCTCTTCTGACCTGCTGACCAACACACACTCATGCGGTGGTGCGACCTGAAGATATTCCAGCAGCAGATCGCGAGCAGCAGGCTCCGTGGTTGCCAGCACGAGCGCCGCGCGTACGCGTTTGTTCCGCGGAGCATCATTCTGCCGCAACTGAGACTTCAGGGAATCAAGAACCGCTGGGCCAGCCTGCCGCAGTTCTCCAACCTGAGCTATCGCTTCAGGCCAGGTGGCGACCAACATTCGATCGACACTGGCCTGTTGACGCTGCCGCGCCTGCTGTCTGGAAGTCCAGCCCCACCCAATTCCGCCGATCGAGATGACCGCAAGCACCAGGAGCAACCATTTCCCAACCGATCGGAGATGCATGGCTTTGGCAGCACTCATCATCCGCTGTTGCGGTTCGTTCAACGAAGATGACGGAATGCGACGGCGAATTGAGAGATATTCGACCAGCCCGGGAAGCGAATGATGGCTGGGACGGGCTCGATACAGGTCGGTGAAGTTTTCGAGTTTAAGCTGCGCCTGGCCGGAGGCCGTCCCAAGTTGCCGCAGCTCCAGCCACCGGCGAATCGCTGCGATCAGGAAGTCATGAGTAAGCTGGTATCCGGTTTCCGACGATGGAGGCAGCGAGCCGAGACTTGCAGACGGTGTCAGGCTGTCCGTGTCGTCATGGTCCGTGGGAGTAATCAGATGCAGTTCCGAATCCAGCAGTCGAATCAATTCACGGAAAGCAACGACATCTGTGTAACCCGACGCCTTGAGTAGCGTGCTTTCCGTCTGGATGGCTCCCTTGATCCGAACACCAGGTGCCGGCAGCAAACACCGCAGGACTCGTTGCGCTCCTTCGGTGTGCCTTCGATGTCGCCGCTGCGACGTTTCAAGATCAAATGTCTGCTCCAGAAAATGAACACCAAGCCCCGCGCCTCCATCGCGAATCAACAGCGACGAATCATCCCAGTCGCGATGCTTCATCATTTCCGCGAGCAGCGCCAGTTGAACACAGATGACTCGCCCATCCACGGCAAGATATTCAATGGCTGCATCCAGAAACTGGTTCTGGCGAGACGAGAATTCCTGTTCCTTTTCAGGCAGTCGGCCGAGTGCGCATCCAAACATCATCAGGACGCGTCGCGCGTGACGTTTGTCAAAGAGATCGACAGCGGAGGCGTTATGATTTTCGGAAATCGTCAGGTCGAGCGCCTGCATCAAGCGTGAAACACCCATCCAAAAGTCGTCGCGGACCATCAGGACGCACTGCACATGGATTCCATCGCACTGCCGCAATGCCTGAGTCAAAACAGCGTTCTCCAGTGTTGAGGAATGACTAAACAGCCACTGTTCAAACTGGTCAATGCAAAAAACGACCTTCCGCTGAGAGTGTCTGCGGAGCCATGCAAACTTCTGGGGAAGTTCGAGCTCTGAATCTTCCTGTGAAAATGACTTGCCGTCCGCAACAGGAATTCTCACAGCATTCGAAATTGCTTCTCCGAGTGCTTTCTCTGTGTCCGTTCCGCTGGCTTCCACATAGATCGGAATCACGGACTCATTCAAACGCGGCAGCAGCCCAGCGCGAACCATGGAGGTCTTGCCACAGCCACTGGGTCCGTAAACAACGCCAACGCTGAAAGCTTCCTGAGTCTGAGTACTTTCAAGCCGGGTTTTCCAGAAGCGAATCGAATCAGGAAGCCCCTCTCGATCGTACGGTCCGGGCAGTAATCGCAGAAATGATTCAGCGTCACCTGCTTCAAAGGGGCGAAGTCCCTTCGGAACGATCGGAGAGACTCGGGTGTCCGACCGAGAATCGTCCATTGCAGCTGTCGAATCACGGCGTCCGGATCGACTGGCTTCGCCCGATTTCGCTGAATCCATTTCTGCAGTGTGAGATTTGTCACGTGATGAACTTGCGAACTCATGCAGATCAAGAGCCATCTCGCTGGCGTTTTGATAACGATCAGATGCAGATAGCGCGAGTGCGCGGAGGCAAATTCGTGCCAATTCGCGGGGCACGGCGGGATTCCGGAGGCAGGGATGTTCGGCTTCGACAAACGTCGTCTGCGGCCCCCTGCGCAAATCGAAACTCGGAAACGGGCGGCTACCCACGAGCATTTGATAGAGCACAACTCCCAGCGAAAAGATGTCGGACCGACCATCGACACGATGCCCTTCGCCGCGAGCCTGCTCCGGACTCATGTAGGCGGGTGTGCCGGCAAATGCAGGCACACTCGCCGGATCGAATTCGCGAATCGCCAGGCCGAAGTCCGCCACGAAAGGACGACCATCGCTGTCCACCAAAATGTTGCCCGGCTTGATATCCCGGTGGACGATATGTCTCGAATGCGCGTAAGCCAGCGCTTCAGCTGTCTTCGCAGTCATCGTCGCGATCTGCGAATACGTCGGCTGATTCCGTTTCTGCCATTCGTCCAGAGTCGATCCGCTGATGAGCTTTGTTACGATATAAAAAGCAACTTCGGGCGCGCTGGATGCCTGATAAACCGGCAGAATGTTGGGATGATCAAGACTGGCAACCGCTCGCGCTTCACGCAGATAGTCCGCAGAGTTTCCCGGTCCGGCGGTCGGCACTCGGTGAGGAATTTTTATGGCGACTTCACGCTGAAGTATTGTGTCGTACGCCAGGTAAACGACTCCAAATCCTCCCGCGCCAAGCTTGCCGCGAATTTCGAACTCGGCAATTCTCTCAGAAACCGTCGATGTCACATGTGTTTCGGAGACGTTGCTTCCGGCGTTCTCAGCGGACGAGGACTCCGGCTGGCTTCCCTGCTCAAAGTGGTGGGTTTCCGAAGTGGGATCGTTTTTACTCGGTTCAACGCCCATCTTCACCGCTTCACAATCAGTGGAAGTTTCTCAATCTCGTCAACCAGTTTAGTTTATCACCGCCAATTTACTCTGCGAGAACGATAGTGTCACGGATCGTGTCGCCACGGTATACTAAAAATGTCCCATTCGCGTCCCTTGGTGGGTTTCCAGTTGACCGTTGCCTGCCAATGATTTGTGCGACACGTGTATGGGCAGTTGAGCATATTCATGCAGCCCATGTTGACTGCGTCTGACATGACTCTTCACAAAAGATTCAGATGAAAGCGGAACGATGTCTGTACTCTCTCAAATCAATCAGCTGAATCGCCGGGATTTGATACGCATCGGTGGCGCTGGTTTGCTGGGGATGAATCTGCCTCGGCTGCTGCAGGCTGAAGATGTCCAGCGGGCTGTCGGGAAGAAGTCCGGACGCGCGAAGTCGGTGATTTTTCTGTTTCAATGGGGCGGACCGAGTCACGTTGATACATTCGATATGAAGCCGGATGCTCCGGATGGATACCGCTCGCTGTACAAGCAGATTCCAACGTCGGTTCCGGGAATGGCGGTGTGCGAACATTTGCCGGAGACTGCAAAGATCATGCATCGCGTCGCGCAGATTCGCACGGTGCATCACACGATGAACAATCATAATTCGGCGGGCTACACGGCGCTGACCGGGTTCGAGCCGCCGATCGATGATCAGCGACTGCGAGAGTCACTGGACCTGTTTCCGGGATACGGATCGGTTGTCGATAAGGTCGCTCCGAATACCAACGGGATGCCGACGTTTGTGTCGTACCCGTATCAGATTTCTGATGGCTCGACGACGCCTGGCCAGCGAGCCAGTTTCCTCGGCAAGCAACACGATCCGCTGTTCTTTCGCAATGACCCGAATGATCCCAACTTTCAGTTGTCGCAGTTGAGTCTGCCGTCGGATATTTCGCTCGCTCGACTTGCCGATCGACGTTCTCTGCAGCAGGTCATCAATCAGCAGGCGACAGCCCTGGACAATTCGGCGGCAGCGCAGGGACTGGACGCTTATTATGACCGCGCTCTGCAGATGCTGAATTCCGAAAAGGTTCGCGAAGCGTTCGATCTGTCAAAAGAGCCGCACGTCCTTCGAGAAGCTTACGGTCGCACAACATACGGTCAGGGTTGCCTGCTGGCTCGGCGACTGGTGGAATCGGGTGTGAAATTCGTCACCGTGTATTTTGCTCAAAGTATCGGTGGACAGAGCAAAAAAGACGGCGGGTGGGATACGCATGGATTTAACGACACGCGGATGTACGAGATTCTTCCCGAGTGGCATTTTCCCGTGACGGATCACACGCTGCCCGTGCTGCTGAATGATCTCAGCGACCGAGGCTTGCTGGACGAAACGCTGGTGATCTGGATGGGCGAATTCGGGAGGACTCCAAAGATCAATGCGAACATCAGTCGCGACCACTGGCCAAAATGTTACACGGTCCTGTTGGCG
Organism: Planctomycetales bacterium; assembly: GCA_038214195.1. Classification (GTDB taxonomy): domain Bacteria; phylum Planctomycetota; class Planctomycetia; order Planctomycetales; family Planctomycetaceae; genus SXXK01. The sequence goes on along the minus strand of JBBQSE010000291.1, from coordinate 3,936 downwards.
GGCGGTGGTGTTCAGGGCGGGGCCGTCTACGGAGCGTCAGACAAGTACGGTGCAGTCCCGGATCGAGATCCCGTCACCACCGGTGATCTCGCCGCGACGATGTACCATGCCCTGGGGATTGACCACACGATTGAAGTCCGTGACAATCTCAACCGTCCGTTGCCGATTGCCAAAGGGCGTCCGGTAACGGAGATTTTTGTTTGATCGCGCCGGGCACACAGAATTGCACGCTTTCCGGCAGCTTTTGCCGGAGGCGGGATTACAGGAGGCTGTGATGGATGGCGGACGGCCTGTACTGGATCGGTGGAGCTGAAATCCGGCAAATCGGCCGATGGTGCCAAAAACTGATGTACAAGTCCGCCGATAACAACCAAAGTGTTGTCAAAACGCAGGAGTAGCCGCCTGCGCGCAGAGTTCCTGAATCGGGTACAATTCCGAACCGGGAATCTCATTCAGAGGATCATGAAGGGTAGTGGAACATGGTGCCAGAAGTTTTGGGCCGACGAATCGTCATGACCGTTTCCGCCCTGCTGGTGTGGAACGCAACTGATATCGCCCTGAGTCAGCAGATCAAGGCACCGCTCGACAGCGGTTTTGCGCGAACCAGTTCGATTGCGATGTCCGTGGACGAGATGTTTGGTCCACGGAAAGTCCGGGCATCGACGGAGCCTATTCTGGGGCCCGGTTACCCTGCGCTGTGGATCGCCGAAGTGCAGTACAAACCCGTCCGTCTGATGCGACTTGAACTCCGGGACCCGAAGACCGGTACCGTACGCAGGGAATTGGTCCGGTACATGGTCTACCGGATGATTATGCGAGACTACACAGAGCTTGCTGGTGCGGAGCAGGCTGAACTGCAACGCAAACTGAATGATCCAAACCTGGCCCCGGCAAACACACTTGATCCGCAGTCAACGCTGCCGTTGCACTTGCCTCGATTCGTCCTGAAGACAGAAGATGAGGATTTGCATGAAACATACCTGGATGAGATTAACCTGGACATCCAGAAGGCGGTCTTCCAGCGTGAGTTTGGGCGGCGGGGACTGGACCTGAAGATGATGAACAGTGCCGAGGCGATTTCAGAAGTCGGCGAACCCGTGGCCGGCGATGACAAGGATGCACTTTCAGGAGCCCTCTACGGTGTTGCTGTGTGGCGCAATGTGGATCCCAGGGCGGACTTGTTTTCAGTGATTATGTCCGGATTCAGCAATGCCTATCGCATTTCCACGGATGCGTCAGGCAAACGGGTTGTCGAGGAAAAAGTCATCGTGCAGCGATTTGCCCGCCCGGGAGATGAGTTTGATCAGGAAGAGCTGGAATTCCGCCTGATTGATGATCTGGACACTGATGGCGACGGAAGAATCGATGTTCGATTTCCCAACTGGCAGTATCAGGAGCGCGATGTCAATCTGAACGTTGACCATATGGATACGGTGCTGCGAAACGTCAAAGCCAGTTTCGTCGATGCGGCGAAGGCGGCCCCTGGTGCCGGACAGGCTGACGGTGCTGTTCCCGCGCCGCCGCAGCCGATTCCGGCGGAGGCCCCCTAATTGGACAGCGCCAGTTTTGGCGGAAACCGTGCATTTTTGCAGCCCGAAGCGTGAGCGAGGGATTGAGCCTAACTCGGTCTCTCGCTCACGCTTCGGGCTACTACTTCAGATAAAGTGGCGCTGTCCAACTAAGGACCGCTCGAGAAACAATTGTCTGATATGCAGTGAGCGGCAAGGCGCTAGCCGCCGGTAACTTACAATGCCAATTATCGGCGGCTAGCGCCTTGTCGCTCACTTGTTGATCGAGCGATCCTGAAGTCGCCCTGCCAAGCCGATAGTCTTTTCGCTGTAGTGTTTGTAGAGTCCGTGACTTCACAGTCACCGAACTCAGCGAGAATCACAGTGAATCGTTCTTCCCTGTCCTTCAGACTTGCGACGGTCTTCAGCTTCGCCTGCGGATCAATTCTTCACGCTCAGGAATCCGGCGACGCGGCACCGGTGATTTCCGTGTTTCAGAAAGATCAGACCGACATCGCGGTTGATAAGGGACTCGCCTACCTTATCAGCCGCCAGAGAGATGACGGAGCGATTATCGACAAGGGTATCGACACGACCATGACGGCATTGTCCATTATGGCGATGGCCAGCGTGGGGACTCAGCCGGTTGATGAAACACCCGAAGGTCGGACAATGCAGAAGGCCCTTGCGTTTGTGCTGAAGGATGATCGCATCGACGACAAAGGCTATTTCGGAAACAAAGATGGGTCGCGCATGTACGGCCACGGCATCATCACGCTGATGCTCACAGAAATGCTGGGCATGGGCGCGACGTCTGAACAGGATCAACTCATCCATGATCGTTGTCAAAAGGCGATTGATGTGATCCTGAGTTCGCAGAAGGAAAAGAAGGCGACACATTTTCGAGGCGGCTGGCGCTATAACCCCAACGCGAACGACTCTGATCTGTCAGTTTCCGTCTGGCAATTGATGGCCCTGCGATCCGCAAAGAACGATGGACTTCAGGTTCCCGGCAGTGCGATCAGCGACGCCGTGGAATATCTGAAAAGATCTTATGCATCGCCCCTGGACGCGAACGGACTGCCGGATCAGAAAGCCAGTGGATTCTGCTATGAACCACATCAGAACAATCCCACGTTCACGATGACAGCCGCCGGACTGCTGGCGATGCAGGTGTGCGGCGAGTACGAATCTCCGCTGGTTGCCGGAGCCTCCGACTGGCTGCTGGCTCATCCGCCAAAGTGGAATGAACGTTTTTGTTCCTACGGCACGTACTACTACGCTCAGGGCATGTACCAGCGTGGCGGAGAACATGCGAAGACTGCGGAGCAACTTGTCCAGGAAATGCTGCTCGAGAAGCAATCCGGTGACGGATCGTGGCTTGCCGAAAACGGCGAGGAACGGAATCACGGAGCGGTCTACTGCACATCAATGGCAGTGCTCAGCCTGTCGGTCAAGTATCACTACCTGCCGATTTATCAGAAGTAAATACCTACCACGGCACATCCTGTCGCGAATGCACACGGCCGGCAAGTTCGAGCACATGAGGCCGCATGTGTGTCAGCGAATCGATGGCGGCTGGAAGAGCAACGCCTTCCGTTTCGCAAATCACGCAGACGTCTTTTGCTTTGACGGCACACGTCGAAATACACGCGCCGAATTCGCTCAGCAGCATGGACTTCCAGGACTCGACAGCCGCCGTATCCGGTACGACAGCAAGTACGCGCTGGCCTCCGCCAACGTTGAGCAGCTTCGGTCTTGCGCTGGCTGGAAACCTTTCGCATCGTCGTGGATTGCGGGCATCGTCGGTAAACTCCGGATCACGTGACATACTAAGCAGCAGAAAGCTGGTTGCCTCCGACAGCAGTGTCACGGCATCGGACGGACGCACGGCCCGAGTGTGCAGGGAGCTCAGGCGGAAGCGGCCGGACGTCTGCAGATATGCCTCAAACGCAGCAATCATCTGTTCTGGAATCGTTGCCGCGCTGGCCGCCCCGTCGTTCACAAGTGATGCGAGTGAACTCAGACGATCCTGCAGGAGACTCCGCCGTTCCTCAAGCATTTTCGGCAAGGCGGACTGAATGGACTGCAGGTATTCGATGACGCTTTGGCAGATTGTCTGACACGTCACCAGCATGCAGTATTGACGACAGAATCCTCGCAGCGCTGTGTGCGATGAGTTGGGTCCCTGATTCGGAATTGCGCCAGGCCGGGAGTTGCACAGATCAACGAATGCCGCTCCCAGATCGTTCTTCTGATCGCGACAGGAAGACAATGCCTGATTAGTGTGGGTGTAACCGGCGTTCCGCCGGTACTGTTTTGTTGTGTGAAGCGATTGGTATAAGCGAAAAGCGGCCTACCTGCCATGATTCGGGTGTTGAACTATCCGATTCACAAATGCAAGGAGGCCGCAGCCATGAAGATCGTC
>JBBQSE010000290.1:0-10790 GCA_038214195.1 Planctomycetales bacterium | reverse complement strand
CGACAAACTCGTCAGCCCCGGAGATCTGATCGTGGCTGTCGGTGGTCGCACGGGCCGCGACGGTATCCACGGTGCGACGTTTTCTTCTGTGGAGCTTACGGAAGAAAGCGAACACATCTCGGGCGGAGCCGTTCAGATCGGCAACCCGGTCACCGAGAAGATGGTAGCGGATGTGATTCTGGCTGCGCGCGATCTTAATCTCTATTCCGCCATCACCGACTGTGGTGCCGGTGGATTCAGCAGCGCCGTGGGTGAGATGGGCGAAGACACCGGTGCCGAGGTCTGGCTCGACAAAGCCCCGCTGAAATACTCCGGTCTGTCGTACACCGAAATCTGGATCTCGGAAGCTCAGGAACGCATGGTGCTCTCGGTGCCGCCCGCGAAGTGGGAGCAGTTTGAAGCTCTGTGCGCCTCTGAAGGTGTCGAAGCGACGGCCATTGGCAAATTCACCGACACGAAACAACTCGTCCTGAAATACGGCGACACCCAAGTCGGCGAAGTCAGCATGCACTTCCTCCACGAAGGCCGTCCGCCGGTGATTCGGGAAGCGGTGTATGAGATTAATCCGGTTCAGTCCCCTCTCCCCCGCGCCGGGGGAGAGGGCCAGGGTGAGGGGGCCTCTGGTTGGGCGTCGAGCATTGCAGAACGGTCAGCCCCCTCATCCGGCCTTCGGCCACCTTCTCCCCCGATCTCGGGGGAGAAGGGACAGGGCAACGCCCCTTACAACAAATCCGATTACACCGAAGACCTCAAGAAGATTCTGGGGTCGCTCAACGTCGCCAGCAAAGAATGGATCATCCGCCAGTACGACCACGAGGTCCAGGGTGGCAGCGTCATCAAACCGCTCGTTGGCATCAACAACGATGGCCCTTCGGATGCCGCCGTCGTGCGGCCGGATCTGACCTCCAAACGAGGCCTCGTTGTCTCTTGCGGCATCAATCCGCACTATGGCGACCTTGATCCGTATTGGATGGCGGCGTCCGCGATCGACGAAGCCGTCCGCAACTGCGTCGCCGTTGGTGCCGATCCAGACCGCATCGCAATCCTCGACAATTTTTGTTGGGGCAACACCGAACGCCCGGAAACCCTTGGCACACTCGTCCGAGCCGCCGTGGCCTGTCAGGACTTCGCTGTGGCCTACGGCACGCCGTTCGTGAGCGGCAAAGACAGTCTCAACAATGAATTCAGCTATGAGGTCGCCGCCGCCGCCGCAAAGGGGTCAGACCCTGAAGTCGCAAGAGGGTCAGACCCCTTTACGGCGCCCCAGCGCAAGACCGTCGCGATCCCTTCAACGCTGCTCATCACGGCCCTCGGGCAGGTTGATGACATTGAACAATGCGTCACCATGGACCTCAAAGGCCCCGGCAATTTGCTCTACCTGATCGGCGAAACCAAAGACGAAATGGGCGGCAGCCACTACAACCTCGTCAACGGCCTCACCGGCGGCAACGTGCCGACCGTTGACAAAGACATTGCTCCCAAAATTTTCCGAGCCCTCCATCAAGCCATCAAACAAGGCCTCATCCTCAGCTGCCACGACCTCAGCGAAGGCGGCTTGGCGGTGGCTGCGGCGGAGATGGCGTTTGCGGGTGGGGTTGGGGTGGAGTTGAAGATTGCTGGCACCATTTTGTTCTCGGAATCGAATACTCGATTTCTTGTCGAAGTAGCTCCTGCCGATACTGCGGTGCTGGAGAAATTCTTTGCCACACTCTCGATCAATCAAATCGGGACAACAACAGACACATCATCCTTCATTGCTGAGCTTAATGGCTCGATAGTAATTAACGCACCACTCGTCGAACTCAAAGCTTGCTGGCAAACGCCCCTGAATAATTGATTGACGTGAGGAAGCCGACGAAATGAGATTGTCGGTCTCTTTGGCGATATGATGAGAAGCAAAGTGATCTGCCAATGGATGAAGCGACATTCTTCCGTCGAGTGCTGTCTATAGTCGAGTCGGAGTTCAGCGACATTCGCTGGTCGCTGTGTGTCGATGATGGTCTTCTTATCGATGATGAGGGAATAGAGTACGGGCTCAGGAATCTGCTAACGAGCGTAGAGTTAGCAGCGAAAAACGGAGAATCACTGGACGAATGTGTGGTTGAGCATTTCAGGCGTGTCATAAATGCCATGCGTTTTGATCTCGACTCACTGAGTGCCGATGTCGCCATATCGTCCTTATATCCGCTGCTATCTCTACCTGAACGAACACCCAAGCTTGATCTCTTTGAGGTCCTGGCAGACGGATTGCGCAAATGCCTCGTTGTCGATCTCCAGAATTCATTCCGTTATGTGGGGGCTGATCGACTTGCGGCATGGGGATTGTCACCTGTGGAAGCATTCCGGATTGCAGCCCAAAACCTGGCTGGAAAGAGCCGTGACATTCCAACTGCGATCATGGAGGATTGGCCGGGCAAACCATTGTTGATTGGCAATGGTGACGGGTATGACGCAACGAGAATTACTGTTCCAGAATTTCGACAGCAAATTGCCGATCAACTGGGGGAGACATTTTGGGTTGCCATGCCAACTCGGGTCCATCTACTGGCGTGCCGGGCGAATATCAGCAAGCGAACTCAGAGGCAACTTCAGGAGCGAGTCTCCTCTGCATTCGAAGAGTTGCCGTATCCTTTGTCGCCGCAGATCTTTTGGGCAGATGTCAATACTTTCCCCTCGACGCCACCAAAACAAACTTCGTGGTGGCAGCGAATCTCGCGATGAACTGCGTTCCGGGCACGGGGTTTTGTTTGGAAGCTGATCCTGCTGCCACGTGAACCCATTCGCTTCATGCGGATGGTGAAGGAGATCGTTCAGTATAGTGAGCGGTTTCGATCTTATTCACCAATCCGCACGAGGCGGATGGGGCTGAGGGAGGGTTTGTTGCGGTAGCTGGTTAGCTCTCCATCTGGGCTCACCGATCCGGACGAGCCGGATGGGGTCACGGGGTTTGGGATGCTGGTTGTGGCAATGGGCGGACGTTCGATCACCACATGCTCCGCGATTCCCGCGCTTCGCAGTTTTGGCAGGGAAGGGAGGTGCCATACGTGCAGCGGTTGCACTCTTCGCAGTGCCATTCTCGCCAGTCTCGACATTTGCCGCAGACGACACAGTGCCAGGAGCAACTGTCTTGAACAATATTATTCCAGCAGAACGAGTACCAGTACTTTTCACTCTTGCATTCAGGGCAATCGTACCCTGCGATGAGGTCACGCAACGGCACTTTGCGGTGTTCGCACGGCAGTGCATGCAACCTGCTGAGTTGTTCCTCGGTCAATGCATTGAAATCACGGATATTCTGAATCGCGCAGTCCGTCAATTTTGAAACATCAACGCCGTTGAGAGGATTTTGACAACTCTGGCATCGGCACTTTTCTCCGCACCCTTCTCCGTTTTTAAGGCAGGCGCAGCGGCGGGAATCACAGGCTCCCTTGCATCGGCAAATGGTTGTTTTTGTGAGAGACATAACACAAATTCTCCAGAGTCTATTTTGAGTGTCGGAAACATGCATTCCGTATTCGAACTTCACTTGGCGCTTTGCTCTGAAACATGCGTGGCCATGTTGTCCTTGGCTGTCAATCCGCAGTTGCGGCGGACAAAGTCCTGGAAGGCGTAGACCAGTTCTTCACGAATGCTGATGGTGCCGTGGAAGGGGCTGTGTTGCATGCCGCGTTGCAGGTCCGGGTAGAGTCTGGCGTCTTCGGCGAGGACGGCCCTGATGACGTGGCATTTCAGGCGAGCCCAGTTGGTTGTGAGTTGGCGAGTCAGCCAGGTTTCCTTCTGCGCGCGGAGCGTGAATACGTAAACATTCAAACGACAGGTCGTTGCGGTGAGTGGCTCAACGGTCATTACCTGCAGCAGCGCATCGATGCGAATCAGGAACAGGTTTGGGAATCCGTGGAACAGTCGATACCGATGCGTGCATCCGGGTTCCAGCTTCGGAAGCAGCCAGTTCGCGACGCGGTAATAGATCGGTGGCGCAAAAATCGTGGAGCGCATGATGCCCACATTCTCATGGATCTCATGCTCTTCGTCGCCAAACTGAACCAGTGTCTTTGGATGCACTGTGGGGACGTGATAGGACTCGACTGTGTTCTCCACAACGACTTTCCAGTTGGCGGGGAACTCGTAACTCCAGCGGTCGGCCTGTCGCCAGCGGGATGCGGGGAACTCGTCGCAGACAGAGGTCAGCAGATGCAGCTGATCGGCGAGGTCCGGTGGTTCGTCATTTAGCGACACAAAGATCAACGGGCCTCGGACTTCTGTGCGAAATTTTCGCAGGCATTCGGGGCCGCCCGCCAGAGGTTTGAAGCTTTGAGCATCTGGAATCCGCCCTGTCTTACCGTCCTTCATGAACTCCCAGCCATGATACTGACAGGTGAATTCTTCGCTGTGTCCGTTTTCCGCGTGGGTCAGCAGGCAATGACGGTGAGGGCACACGTTGAGGAACGTGTGGATTTCGCCCTGAAAATTGCGGACGATGATTGGTGTTCCCAACAGTTCTCGCGTGAAGAAATCGCCGTCGTTTGGAGCCTCAGCCAGCGTTCCCACCATCATCCATGCCGGAGCGAAGAGTTTGGACAATTCCAGCGCATGCTGTTGAGGGCACGAGTACAACTTCGGCGGAAGTACGTGCGGCAGACTGGCTTTGTGGACAAACATCAGGAACTCCGGATTGCGTCAGGTTTGTCATTTGGACACCGCCTTTTTTGGCGAAAATCGAGCGATTTTGCAACCCGAAGCGTGAGCGAGGGATTGCGCCTAAGCCATTCCCTCGCTTACGCTTCGGGTTGCTATTTCGGAAAAAGTAGCGCCGTGCCGCTCACTTCATATCGGACAGTTATTGATAGAACGATCCTTAGCCCAGGCGTGGCCACCTGTTTTGACCGAAGACATCGCTTATGTTTTCGATCGCCGCAAGTCGTCTTTCCAATTGCTCTACTCGGGAGTCATCGTCATCGAGTTGTTTCATCATCCCAAGGGAGGCTCTTGCGGATTGCAGTTGATTCCTGGCGATCGCGATTCCGGCGTTCACGTCCGCCAGCGCCATTGCTTCGGAAACATGTTGTCGAGTCAGGGACATGAGCGGCTTGATCAGTTCCTGCGCTTCGTCAATTCGACCGTCCAGAATCGCAAGCTGCGCGAGCGATGTGCGGGCGAAGAAATAGTCCGGGAATCTCGCAAACAGATTTTGCAGAATTTGCTTAGCTTCTGTTGCGGGCTCTTTCCCTGGCTTCAGCAGCAGTGCGGCGGCAAGGTTATGGATCGCGGTCGGAAAGTTTGGGTCAAGTTCAATGCACTCACGAAAGATTTTTTCTGCCGTTTCGCCATCTTCGCGACGCATCGCCAGAAGGCCCCGATTCGTAAGTTCGACGACGCGGGGATTCTCGTGGATCTTTGTATCCGTGTGGATTTCAGTCGAGTTTACCACGATCTCCGTCCATGCACCCTGAGACCAAAACGGAACGCTGCCCTCGTTGACACGACCGTGATCTCGCAGGTATGCGATGGCAGAAGAACGCATCTCATCCGGGCCCCGATTGCTGGTTGCAAATGTTTCAAGGGCATCCAGCATCTCCTCTGATCCGACTCCTTTTGCAATAGTCACCGCGAATTCACGCCCGCCCCGATCGCCACGATCCAGCAGTGCGGGAATCAGTTTCCGAATATGTGGCCAACGGTTGAGCGCTTCTGTCATACGGGCCTTTTGATGGGATTCGTCGGCCTTGAGGAAATTGACAAACCCGTCCATTGCACGAGTCGGCATCCATTTCCCAAACGCATCCGGCCAGGGTGCGTGGCAGTCCTTTCCGGACTTCAACTCGCTGAGATTCTGTCTGGCCGGAGTCAAATGCGGATAATCTTTCAGACTCTGCTCCCAGCAATTCACTGCTTCATCGTCGCGTCCCAGTCGTTTCAGGGCGAACGCCTTGTAATGATTGAGAATACCGCAGCATTGGGTTGCCTTATCGGGAATACACTCGGCATGTTCCACCAGCTTCAGGAGCTGATCGTCGTAGCCCATCAGTCCGAGAAACTCGGCCTGCATCGCGGCGGCGTCCTGCTGGTCAGAAGGCGAGTCTGAAATATGACGCGCAACGTCGTGAGCTTCTTCAAACTGCCCCGTCAGAAACAGCACCCGGCCAAGTGTCGCTTCAGCGAAGCGATTGTCCGGGTAGATTTCCAGAGTCTCTCGCACGACGTTGATGGCTTCCTGCATCTGCCCAACCTGGAACAACGCGACGACAAGATTATTGCGGGCCGAGACCATGTGAGGCTTTGCAGCCAGAAGTTCTTTTGCACTTGCAATCGCACCCTCAAAATCGCTGGCCATAAGCTTTTGCAACATCTGATCATGCATCACCAGGAATTCAAGTTCCGACTCAGCGAGATCAAAAGTCGGAAGCCTTTTGGCGACTTCCGGCTCGAGTACCTCGATCGCGGACCGAGCCTTCGAGGCATACTTGTGCTGCGGCCATTTTTCCAGGAACAGTCGATATCCGACAAGCGCCGCAGCGACTCGACCGCAGAACATTGAACTCTGAGCCTTCAGCAGTTGTGCTTCAGGATCATGAGGCTGCAAACGAGCCAACTGGACCGCGACGTCTTCAAGTAACCGATGGTCTTTCGTTCGCTGGTACAGATCCGCGAGCGATTCCAGAAGTTCCGGGCTGTTGCGATGCCGTTGCCGCTCCGTTGTCAGAATTTCCTCGGCCTCATCGAAACACCCATCGTCCATCAATTCGTGGGCTTCGAGCAGAGCGTTGCGAATCTCGCGTGGCGGGACGCGATGTGTCTGCGCAGCGTGCAGGGCTTTCTGCTTCTGAAGCTTCTTCCGCTTGACGTCTTTCTGATGCTTTTTTTGTGAACGATTGGAGCCTGACATGCCTGAGTCCTTTCATATGGGGGTTTGAAGAAGAGTGGTATAATGAATTCCAATAAAAATACCTCACTCGTTCGACAAAAATCCGTAATGAGATTCGTTTTGAGTTTCGCAGTCTTGGTCGGCGCTCTGAGCGTTGCCGAAAAAGCGTTTGCCAGAACGGACAACGTGCAAGATGAAAAATCTCGTTGGTTTTCTTCCAGCACTCACGGTGCGCACGTGGCGAAATCTGGGCGTTTTCGGCCTGTTGATCGCCAACCTGGTTCGGGTTTCGAGAACGAATTTCGTTGTCTCTGTCGGATCCGGAATTCGTTTGCGCCGCTACACGTGACGGAATGCCGTCTGTCGAGTCCCGAACGTTCAGGTGCTTTTGATCGTCTGCAAACGCATCAGAGTTCGGAAGACTCGGGCGATGTCGGTGAGGGTGATGATTCCCTGGATTTGATCGTTGTCCTGGACCAGAACGGCGGCGTGGCCGGAATCGAGGAGGTGGTTGAGGGTTTCGGTCAGCCTTGTGGTGGGGCTGACGGAGATCAACCGACCTCGCGCGACACTGCTGATGGGTTCTGAGAGGACCGGATCGTGAGTCTCACTAAGCAGATCGAGAAGTGGCGGCAGAGGACGTGAATGGTCCATCAGCGAGACATTTCGTGGTGGTTGGAGAGCGATGAGAATGTCGTTGAGGCTGACGATGCCGTTCGCACGGTCTTTCTCGTCGAGAACCGCAAGGTAACGGACATCGTTTTCTTCCATTAGTTTCATCGCAACGGCAACAGGTTCATGGCCGGGAACCGCGATTGCGTTTCGCATCACGTCTCGCGATGTTTGGGCACCTCGGCAGAAGATTTCATCGAGTGAAAGTTCGCTGTCGAAGTCAATCAGCCGCAGCCGCTGAAGTTGCTGTGGCTGATGGTAGACATGATAGTAGAGCTGCATGATGCGGGCGAAATCTGCAATGTTGATCATGCCCAGCAGCTTGTGCGGATCATCATAAACCAGCAGGCAGTCCGTTTTATGCTCCAGCATTAATTCCAGCGCTTCCAACGGTGATGCGGTAGAATTGATGTGAATGAATCGTCGGCTGGCAAGGTCGCAGACATTGGTGGCCAGGATGGTGCTGTCGCGATCTTTCTCCTTGAGTGTATTTAAGTACCGGGGAAGGCAGCGGAGCAATGTTGAGTGTCGCAAAATCCCAATGACGTCGCGTTTGTCTGCGTCAATGATGGCGAGCGATCCTATCGTTGCCGGGTCCCGGCGACCGACAAGATCACTGAGAAGAGACTCAGAGTCGATCGTGGCGACGCTGGTTGACATGAGCTCAGCAACCGTCTGAAGTCGTTCGAAGAATCCGAACTGATTTCGGGCGAGTTTTTGAAAGAGTTCAACAACGCTGACTGACATGTTCCATCTCCATTACGAATCGCTCAGTAGATCTCGGGCGACGATCGAATGGAGACGCTGCGACTTGAAGAAAATCCAGGTCGGTGGATCAGATTACGAGTGGCTGTGGCTGACCCTGCGTTGTGTAACGATTGTCCGGTTCAGATCATGTCCAGCTTGTGATGACGTCGCGAAGGAGGCTTCGCGCAGGTGGCGCAGATGCCGTGAACTTCAAGGCGATGGCCGCTCATGCGAAATCCGTGGTCGGCTGCGACACGTTCAAGCACCGCCGAGATTTCGTCGTTGCGGAATTCGACAAGCTCCTGACACTTCTCGCAAATGAAGTGGTCATGTTGCGGATAGCCGTAATCGTGCTCGTAGACTTCTCGATCATTGGCGCGGGCGACTTTCCGAATCAGGCCAGCCTCTTCCAGGGAACTGAGCGTTCGATAAATTGTCGCCCGACTGACTCGACCACCGTCGCGGCGAGGTTGTGTTAGCCGTGCGACGATTTGGTCGGAGTCGAAATGTTCGTGATCGGCGAATATCTCGCGCACGATCGTTTCACGTTCCTGAGTCAGCCGCTTGCCGCGAGTGCCCAGGAACTCCCGGAATTTCTCGACAGGAGATACCGCGACTTCAGGACGTGAAAACTCATTAAAAGCCAAATCACTCACAAAAACCTCAGCACGACGTCAAATGGAAAAGGAGCTCGTAGTGTGGTGATTGCCGTCGCGAATGTCACGATGGAGTGTTCAAACGCCTGAAAACTCTCAGCAATTGCCAGAATTATTGCTGGTCGTCGGACTCTTCCAGTCGTTGCAGCATCTGGGTGAGCGCTTTATCGAAGATGGCGTCAGAATCGTAGTCACCTTTTTCAATCGCACGCCGAATCGCTGCCAGTTTCTCATCTCGGATGGACTGGAGTTCTGTGGTGGACACGTCAGATCGCTCGGCAGATTCCTGGGCTGGAACCGTCGTCGAGTGAGTCGATTCGCTTGAAACTGTTGTCTTAGTAATTTCTTCAACAGATTTGGACATAGTGACAGACATCGTACGATCGAGAGCTGAAATCGTCCAGAGGTGAGTCAAAAACTGGCAAATTGGGGTGTTTGCGCTACTGCGGCGCGGCTAATCGGTTTGTTCGTCCTGTTTCGCCGAAGCGGTGGGAACCGAATTTTCCGGAAACTGGTTGGGGAGTATTTCCTGAGGTGCAGGTGCTTCGGTGTTGGAGGGTGAACTGTTGAACCAGTTCACAATGTCGAACGGGATCTCAAGCTGTTCAGGCTTCTTTTCCAGAGCCTTGTTAATTCGCGAGGCAAGTTTTTTGTTCTCGCGGTTGACGCGCCGGCGTATCAGCTGTTCCATCCAGTTGCCAACTTCCTGCACTGGTTTGCCCTTAAGATGACTGATTCGGCGCAGGCTGAAACTTGTGAGACGCACTTCTGCTTGTGTGACGTTTGGCAGAAATCGCAGCCGCGTTCCCTTTTCGCTTTGAACGACTTGCGTCTTCAAATCGAGCACCAGGTGCAGGTCGATCTTCGCGACGGCTTCCGCACTGATGCTCCACAACATCACACCCAGATTCCACTGCTGCTGCGTTCCTGTCACACGGACGCGCGCAGAGACGCCGATGTCGTACCGCTGAGTTCCCTCTTCCGGATCCGGTAGTCTGGCAGCCCGCAGTTCAAATGTTTTTTCGGGCTCTTCCAGTATTCCGGAGGCCCGCCTCCAGCTGCCATGATTGACTTGATTCCAGCGACGACTGGTGCGCAGTTGCCCGTCTTCGAATCTCATGTTGAGACCGGACTGGATTTTCGTCTCGTCTCCCCAGCCGTCGTCGTCTTCAAACTTCTGTGGGATCAGCAGCAGCGCGATGCCCTGAATAAACTCAAGTGCCTTTGTCGGCAATTCCTGGCGAGTTGTTCCCGCCGTCGGCTTCTCGGAGGATGCTCCGGGCTTCGTGTTACCTTCCAATTTTGGAATGGTGAATTCCGGCGGCGCGGATTCCTGAGCGGCAATTGGATGGTCCATAACCGCAAGGCCAGCGGCCAGCATCAGCAGGATTCTGAACATTCGATTTCGCACCGGAGACTCCTTTCGCCGGGGATTCTATGTGAATTGTGGAATCTGCCAAAGGCGAAGTGAATCGGTGTGAAACGCCGGTTTTTTGGGGGGGAAGGAACAGTTGGGACAACTGTTCTACTCTGGGTTATCGTGAATAGGGGCCGCTGCCGACTGCGGGACGATCAGTGAATCCGTGTTTCATGCAGACGGCGATTGCATTCACGGCTGCATCAATGTCTGCGGAGTTGACGTCCAGATGCGTTGCGGCGCGCATCAGCTGGCTGCCCATCGGGCCGATGAGAACGCCCTGCTCTTTCAACGCCGCTGCCAGTTGAACGGCCGTGCCGCGGTCAGTCTGGATTTCGAAGAAGACGAGGTTGGACGCGACCCTGTCCGCCTCAACGCTAATTCCGTCGATCGCCGCCAATCCCAATGCGAGTTGACTGGCGTTCGAGTGGTCTTC
>JBBQSE010000289.1:0-10799 GCA_038214195.1 Planctomycetales bacterium | reverse complement strand
TCGATCTGCATGGCCGCCTGTTTCCGGCTAAACGCCGAAATCAGACTCCGTTCGACCGCTCGCTACAATTCCTTTTACGACCCTCCCACTGACTTCGTGAAATCAGTACTCAAAAGGCTGTTTTAAAAGATACTAGGGGGCTGGCCTGGAGATAATATGATGAACGGAAAACAGTTTATTCGTTCCCCCACACCCTAGCCCTCTCCCCCCGTGGAAAACGTGTCAAGTTGGAAAATCAATTACGGGGGAGAGGGGACAATCGCAAGAGAATCCACAGCATCATTTCTGACCACGCAAAGTTTAAGCAGCAGCATTGATGACAACAGAGAACCCGCCCGATGCCTGCCGTTGACAACCGTCGAATCAAGCGACTTACTCTGCTGCTGGCATTAATTGCCGCGACTGGATTTGCGTGGACTTATTGGCTGCGTTCCTTCAACGCATCGTCTGACTCCGTCTCTGCCGATGCTTTGGCTGCGGTCCAGGACCGCGACACTCAACGTATTCAGGGGGCGATTCGGAGTCTTCAAAACGATCCCGAACGCCGGTCCGAAGTCACCTTTCTGAACGGTGCCCAGGCACTTTTCCTCAATCGTCCAGACCTGGCTCTGCGGGAGTTTTCGGCTGTCCAGCCAAAAGACAAACTCAGGATCCCACTCCTTATCCTGACCGGGGAAGCTCTCTACCAAACTGGCGAATTCGTGGACGCTGAACGCTGTCTGTTGCAGGCTGTCGCGGAAGATCCGGAGAACCCGGACGCTCATCGCTGGCTCGCAACCGTCTATTACGATCTGGGAACCATGAACCGGGCGCTGTTGCATCTGGAAACCATTTCGCGTCTGGCCCCGGATGATTTCCGACCGCACAGAATGCGGGGAGTGATCTACCGGGAATTCGATCAGAACGACGAGGCGCTCGCCGCTTTTTTAAAAGCGCTCGAACTTGCCGTGAAGCCGGAAGATTTGGCGGACATCCGCTTGTCACTTGCTCTGGTTGAGATCACGAGGAAAGAATTTGAGAGAGCATTACAGTCACTTCAAGAATCTCCGGACTCTGCAGCGGTCCTGGCCGCTCGAGCGGAATGCTGGTGGAATCTGGGCGATGCGAAACGAGCGGAAGAGCAACTCATTCGTTCTGAAGAACTGGGAGAAGTAACTGCCAGCGGTCAACGGTTGCAGGCCCGGATGCTGATCGAGGATCAGAAAGCAGACGTCGCCATTACAATTCTAAGTGATCTGCTGACAAACGATCCATCGGATAATGAAGCGGAATACCTTTTGGCAACGGCGTACCGATTGGCCGGCGACAATGCCCTTTCGACGCAACACCTGCAAAAATCTGAATCATTGAAAGCGCTCAAAACAAAGCTAACCTCACTCAGTCAGCAGGCGATGGACGACCCGGACGACGCAGGCGTGCGCGATGAACTGGCCAGTGTCTGTGAAAGTTTGGGAATGTCGGAAATGGCCGCTGTTTGGCGGACGGCTGCGGCGGCGTGTCGCAAACTACTTCTCAGGCAGAAAGAGTCCCCGTGAGTCCTTCCAGTGGCAGTCCACAGGTTCACTTTGAAAAGCGAAGTTGCGGCCAGAGAGCGCCGGCCGCTTTTCGCTACGCGCTGCTTTTCATCCTGATGCTGCTCCTGGGATGCGTCGAAAAATCTCCGCAGACTTCAGTCTCTGTAACGCCAGCACCGCAGCCAGATAAATCCGGCAATGCAATCCCGCCGACGCCACCGGCTGATTCACCATTTCGATTTGATGACCACGCGGCGAATCTGCAAATTGCCCATGTCTACCAGAACGGTTCCGATGCAGGCTTCTTCGCGATTCTTGAATCTCTTGGCGGTGGCGTCGGGATGCTCGACTTCGACCACGACGGCATGCTCGACCTGTTTCTGCCAGGCGGCGGCCGATTTGACGCCGCCAAAGTGTCATCGGGACGAGACTCTTCACTGTATCGTCAACGGTTCAGTTTATCGTCAGCTCGATCCACATTCGTTGAAGTGTCTTCTCTCGCGAAGGTGGCTGACTCGCCACACTATTCACACGGTGGAATCGTGAGTGACTACGATAACGATGGCTTTGATGACATTTTGTTGACCGGCTACGGTGGCCTTCAACTGTTCCACAATCAGGGCGACGGCACGTTTCAACAGCAGGCGGCGGAAGCGGGGCTTAATGATTCACTGTGGAGCAGCAGCGCCGCATGGGGAGATTTCAATGGAGATGGTGCCAACGATTTGTACGTTGCCCATTATGTGGACTGGTCTCCGGATCACGATCCTCAGTGCTTCACTGGCGACGGAGTCACCAAAGAAATCTGTCCACCTCGCACCTTTTCCGGACTCCCCGACTCTTTGTATCTGAGTGACGTTGTCGGCGGCTTTCAGAATGCAAATGATTATTTGAAGGACGTTCCGCCGAGCAAAGGACTGGGCGTTGCGACGGCTGATGTCGATCTCGATGGCGATCTGGATATTTATGTTACAAACGACACTGTGATGAACTTTCTGCTATTCAACGAGGATGGCAAAAAGTTTGTGGAGTCGGGGACATCCAGTGCGACAGGTTTTGGTGATACGGGGCGGGGAGATGGGAGCATGGGCGTCGATATTGGCGACTATAATGGCGATGGTCAGCCTGACATCTGGGTGACCAACTATGAGAACGAGACATTCGCACTTTACCGCAGCTTTGATGGCCATATTTTCCAGCACGTCAGTCGGAGCACCGGTATCGCCGCCGCCTGTGGTCTGAGCGTTGGATGGGGAACGGTGTTTGGTGACCTGGATTTGGACGGTGACGAGGATCTGTTTGCCGCCACTGGCCATGTCATTCGTCACCCGGCGAATTCTCCACTCAGGCAAAGACCGCTTCTGCTTCTAAATGAAAACAAGCAGCGATTCCGCGATGTGGCGGCTTTGGCGGGAGATTATACGAGCGGTCCGCACATGAGCCGCGGCGTAGCCACGGGAGACCTCGACAACGACGGTGACCTGGACATCGTCGTTTCAAACATAAACGAGCCGATTGCCGTGTTGATCAACGAATCTGAACCGGTGGATGGATGGCTGCAACTGGAATTGATCGGCATTCAAAGTCCTCGCTGGGCCGAAGGAGCGTGGGTGGAATTTCTCCTGGACGATGGCCGAAAAATTCTTCGGCTTCGCAAGGGAGGCACAAGCTATGCATCCACGTCGGATCGCAGAATTCACGTGGGCCCCGGAAAGGCACGACAAATCGTCGAGGCGATCATTCACTGGCCGTCAGGCATTGTGCAGCGCGTGCAGCAACTGCCGAAGAACCAGCTCATGCGGATTGTTGAATCCGCAGAGCCATGAGAGGGTGGATTCCGAGATTTCTGGCAGTGGTGGTGGCGCCACGGGGTCTTGATTTAATGAGCGGCAAGGCGCTAGCCGCCGGTGATTGTTTGAAACATACTGGGAAAAACCGGCGGCTAGCGCCTTGCCGCTCACGATTTTCGATCAAATCAACGCCCGGTCGCGGGGCAGCGACAGTCCCCGCCATCCGTTTCACTTCGCCGAGGTCACCTGAATCTGTGGCCTTAGTTGCTGTCGGCGAGATTCGACGACAGTCGCTGCGGCTGCTACGGCTTGTTCGGCTGCCGTCAGTTCATTTGTTGTTGCGGTCACGACCGCCTCGATTGCCGGAACCTCCGCAGTCAACGTCTGCATTGTCTTCTCAGCAGATGCCACCGTTTCCTTTGCCGAAGCCATGGTCGTCGCTGCGACGTCGAGTTGCGTTTTCGCATCGGCCATGACCTTATCCATTGCGGTAATCTGCTCGGTCATGGTGACGATCGATTTCTCCTGACGATCGGTCACTGCAGCAAGACTATCTGTCGTCGCCTTGATCTCGGCGTTCTCAGGCAATGCGGCGAGTGCAGCCTTTGCCTGTTCCAGAGCGGCCTTGAGCATCGGGACAGCGGTCTGGGTCTTCGTCATGACATCAACCTGCGCGACTTTTTGAACTTCTGTCGTGGTGATCGACGCGGTGAGATCCTTCATCGTCTGTTCATTTGCGGTGACTGTCGCCATGGCGTCTGTCATTGACTTCTGGGCGCCTGCTATCAGTCCCTGTTTTTCCTGTAGCGCAGCTTGTGCTTCAAGGGATGTGATCTGAACTTCGTCCCGTTTTGCCTTCGCGGCGTTTAGAGCGGCCAGTTCGTCTCGCAAACCGATGTAGTGCTGCCACCGGGTCACAAGAGCGTTGGCTCGATTGACTTCCTGCTGCACAGCGGCAAGCGCCTGTTCTTTGGCAGCGGTTGCTTCCTGAAATGGTGTCAGCGCCGCAGTTTCTGTATCAACGGCAGTTTTGGTGACGGCAATCCCCTGTTCATCGATCGTCAACTGCTGCTTTTGCGCAGCAATATTAGCGGTGACGCTGACGATGTTGGCCTTTGTCGCAGCCAGATCAGTTTCGTTGGTCTTTAGTTCTGTTTCTCGAACGACCACCTGAGCTTTGAGCTGTTCAACGACCTTCTTCAGCTCTTCGTCAGCCTGCATCATGTCCGAAGCAGTCGCAGATTTTTCCGCAGCGGCTTTCAGATCCGGCAAAGCCTTCTGAAGAGCGGCGACACTCTCTGTCAGCGTCTTTTCTTTGGCCTGCTCCGCAACGAGTTTCTGATCCTCAGCAGCGATCAGCGCCTGCTGATCTGCAAATTTCTGCTGTGCCGCCGCATAGGCGACCTTTGCTGCATCGATCTTCTGTTGCTGGGCTGTCGCGGCAACAACTGCGGCATCACGTTCGGCTGTCGCAGCCGTTAGTTTTTCCGTCACCGGAGGAACGAGTGCCTGTGCCGCCACAAGTCGGGTTTCAAGGGTCGGCGGGTTGGTCGTCAACTGTCCGATACGCACACCATCGGCGGCATTCCAGACGCGAACTTCGCCCGTCCAGTCGCCTGCGATCACGCGGTCGGTTTCGTCGCAATGCGTTGCCTGCAGAGCGAGGTCAGTGAACGCTTCGAAGTCCTTTAACGCGCCTCCATTGCCGTCCCACAACTTTGTGACTCGGTCACGCCCCGAAGACACCAGACGTCCATCGCGGCAGAATTCCACAGAGAACACGCCACCACCATGAGCGCCCCACGACTTGATCTGTCCGCCGTTTTCCATTTCCCACAGACGAATCGTGGTGTCTTCACTGGCTGAAGCCAGGACGTTGCCGTCGATTCGCCAGGAAACGGACGTCACCGCCGCCGTGTGTCCGGCAAGCGTCAAGTACTCGCGTCCTGTGTGAGCTTCCCATACGTATAGTCCACCACTGCGATCAGCCGTTCCGAGCAAGACTCCATCCGGGCTGAATTCAAGTGAGTAGATCCAGTCTGTATGTTTCTTGATTTCATAGGCCAGTTCACCAGTCGCAGTGTTGTAGACGCGCACAATTTTCTCGGGTCCGCCCAGCGCCACCAACGATTGGTCAGCGCTGATGTCAGCGGCCAGAACTTCATCGAGTTCATCACCGACCGTCATCACGCGTTCGCCGGTCTTGATGTCCCAAACCACGCACAGTCCCTTCGCCGCGCCGTGACCACCGCCTGCCAGCAGCAACGCGCCGTTGCGACTAAATTTCAGGACGCGTGGAGTACCTTCGGGGAATGGCAGAATTCCGAGCGGCTCCAGAGATTCTGTGTGATAAAGTACGACTTGTTTTTGCCCGGCAACCGCTACCAGCTTCGACCAGGGATTTGTCGCGACAGCAGAAACAGCGGTCGTTGCAGAGGTATGAACTACGGGTTCAACGCTTAAGACATCCGGCATTGGAGGTGCGCCCTCGGGGCGCGTGCCTGCAGAAACATCCACCGTTAACGCAGCGTTCTTTTTCTTTGGCAGCATGATCTTGCTGGAGGACGTTTCCGGCGCGCCGCCATCGATCCATTTCTTGATTGTATCGAGAGACGCATCAGGAAGTTTCTCCGCGTTTGGCGGCATGTACGGTTCGCTCTGGTGTGTCACCAGACTGTACAAATAGCTGGCACCGGAGTCACCAGCTTCGATCGACGCACCAGAAGCACCGCCCTGCATCAGCGCGGAATATGATGACAGATCGAGGTCGGAACTCTTCTTATTCGTGTTGTGACACGACAGGCATTTCTCACGCAGAATTGGTTTCACATGATCTTCGAAGGTGATCTTGTCATCTGCCACGCTTGAGCCTGCCATGGCAGGAATCCCCAGCACAACGACAGAGGCCGCAAGACGCCCAAGAAATGAAGTATAGCCATTCATAATGTAACTCCCGACCACGGAATTCAGATCCGTTCACTGGATCACCGTGAACATGCTCACGGACCAATCCACTCAAGTATCCAGACACTCTTCGGCAGAATCTGCCACAGTGTTCTGCCCTTACAGACTTCGCACACCCGAAAGTCTCACTATCTCCCGTCAACGACAGGGGCTAATCCACACAATCGATACAGTCCTTGCATCAGTGATTGAACAAAAACTCCCGTGAATTCAGAAGCGACCAGAAGATATCTTCGAGGGCTTCCGTCTTGTTTTCCTGTTCTCCGACAATTGCGCCCAGCGACACGAGTTCCTCCGCGGTCGGTTTCCGAGAGAAGCAACGGACATACATTTCCGAGATGATCTCTTCGGGAGTCTTGTTTTCCGCCAGACGTTTTGCGATCAGGCCGCCCTGTTGAATCTTGGCGTTGGACGTGTCGCCGTTGATCAGATGTAGCGCCTGGGAAAGATTGGGCTCCATCTTCACTTCACACGAACAAACCGTTTCACGCTTCGCACGACCGAACGTCGTCAGAAAGTATGTCGCCGTGTTGCCATCCGCAATCTGTACGGCTCGCGCCCCGACGGGCAGTCCTGGGAACTTGTCCTGAGTAGTCGTTACCGAACTAATGCAGTCCAGCATGACTTCAGATCGAATGCGTCGAAGTTCAGCGTGTGCGAAATTACGGTGGTCTGAGGCGTTGGATTCGGTTGGCGTCGTTGAAAGCTGATAAGTTCGTGATGTGCAGATGTCGCGAACAAGCTTGCGAAAGTCGTAGTTGTACTCCGTGAACCGCTTGCCCAGCTCGTCAAGCAGTTCTGCGTTGACGGCAGGGTTACTCACGCGAACGTCATCGACTTCATGGATAATGCCACGACCGAAGAAGTGAGCCCATACGATATTGGCAAGGTTCTTGGCAAAGTAAGGATTTTCAGGCGACGCGAGCCACTCGGCCAGGACTACGCGGCGATCACGACCCGCCAGATCCGGTTCGATACCTCCGAGAAACTTTGGCTTCATCACAACGCCGCCGACGAGGTGTTTTACTTCACCGCCGCCGGAATTGAAGATGATGGTTTCGCGAGGATCTTCACCCTGCTTGCGACCAATCTGAGCAAAGAATGCGGCGAATTGGTAGTAGTCGTTCATTGTCCAGCGGTCAAACGGATGATTATGGCACTGAGTACACTGGATTCTCATCCCCATGAATACCTGAGCCACATTTTCAGCGGTCTTCAGCGTTTCAGTTTCGGTCTGGTAGTAGTTTGTCGCGGGATTTGCGAACGAACCGCCGCTTGATCCGAGAATTTCCTGGACCATTTGGTCGGTCGGCGTGTTGCTCGCAATTTTTTCCCTGAGCCAGTTGAAGTACGCCAGCATCGGTTTCGTTTCGACGCGATTGGCGATGGTCCGCACCTGCAGAATCTCCGCCCACTTCATCACCCAAATGTCAACAAATTCCTTCCGCTGCAGCAGCTCATCAACCAGCTTCTCACGCTTGAGCGGATCAGTATCTGCTGTAAAAGTGACATGTTCGTCCACATCCGGCAGCGTGCCGGTGATATCGATAAAGACACGACGCATGAATTCTTCGTCGGTGCAGACTTCGGAAGGAATTACTCTCAACTTGCGAAGCTTGTCGTGGACCAGCGTGTCGATGTAATTTAACTCAGGCGTCTTTGGA
Source organism: Planctomycetales bacterium (assembly GCA_038214195.1). Taxonomy (GTDB): domain Bacteria; phylum Planctomycetota; class Planctomycetia; order Planctomycetales; family Planctomycetaceae; genus SXXK01. The sequence goes on along the minus strand of JBBQSE010000289.1, from coordinate 2,867 downwards.
TCTTCGTACTGCAGCCCTTTCGGAAGGACGATAAAATGAGAACCCACGGTGTGGGTATCAAACCGCGCCATAATAAACGCTTCGCCGCGAGCGTGGGCAGTGACCAAACCCGTCTGTGCGATTTCTGCGCTGGTTTCGTTGTTTGAACTGAAGAATGCAAGGCTCGTGACGTCACGGTCGGTGCCGTCTGAGTATTTGGCTCGCACGGTCAGTCGCTGCATGGCACCTTCGCCATCCATCACGGCGTTCTTTGGATACAATTCGACGGCGACAACTGTCGGCACGGCACCAGCATCGTTGGGTGCCCCGGCCTCCAGCCAGCGGAGAACGGTATTGTATTGCTCGCCACCAACTTCAAATCGCTTGCCACCTGTGTGGGGTACCTGCCCTGCGGATTTTTCCATCAGCAGACTCTCCGCAGGAAGTGCCAAATTGATGCGACGGCCGGGGATTTCCCGTGTCAGGCGATAATGGTCGCCTTCAGGGTCGAATCCGAACAATGAAAGTCGGAAACCATCTTTTCCGCGAGCCGCGCCGTGGCAGCTGCCATTATTGCAACTGGTTTTCATCCAGACCGGCATCACGTCCTGACGAAAACTGATCGGCGGATCAACCTGAGAATTCTGCACTACCACAGGAACATCAAGTGTTTGACCAGCATAGGCCACGGTGATTATTGTTTCACCATCGGCGACGGGATAGAAAGTCGCTCCGTCACGACGAACTGTCGCTTCGTTTCCGACGGTCATCACCGACTGATCGGTCACATCAATTGTCAAGCCGTTGGGAAGTACGGCCTGGACGATTAATCCCTGCCGATCGCGAATTGCCGACAAATGTACATCGGCTGGAGCAACACTAATCGAAGCTGGTGCCACTTCTTCACCTCGTACCACTGCGTGCAGCGGCAGGATGACGATGAAAAGACCTATAACTAATGTTTTCTGATTCATTGCAAGTTGTCCATTCGCAGAAAAGGCTGACTATTCGGAACAAGTCGTCTCAGGTCTGATCCACGTCAGACCATGACCAAACGGCCTGCTACGGTGCCCCGCCCTCGGCTGATTTTTTCTGAGCTTCCAGTCGTAGTTTTTCGAGTCGTGTCAACCGTTTTTCCGCCGGTGGCGCTACGGGTGCCGGAGCAGCGGCAACGGCTGCAGGCATTGGTACGGGCGCTGGAGCGGCGACGGGCATCGGCAACGGCTTGTCGATCCGCAGTTCAGAATCGCCAACTCGAGCATGCACAATGCTTTCGTTATTCTCCGTCACGGTGACCTGACAAAAGATGTTCTTATGAGTTCCTTCAGGGCTGTCAGCTTCGGTCTTCACCTTGAACACCAGCTCTTTAGTCTCTGCAGTGACCTGCAGTGGTTCAGCAGTCACCTTATGCGGCAGTCCAACCAGCATGACTGTGGCTGGTACCTTGAGTTCCTTCAGCACCTGTACCTCGACAACCATATCGGTTTCCTTGCCTTGCTCGACGGAAGATCGCTGAACCGTCATGCCGACGTAGGGTTCAGCCACTTCCAGCGACGCCATTTGGGTTGAAGCCCAACTGGCCCCGTCAATGTTTGCAAATCCCATCGCGTACATTGGCCATTTGCCCAAAGCAGCGTTGCCATCGGCGTTGATCTGATAGAGACCTTCCGTCTGGCCCTTGGCGATCACGATTTCGCTGTTTGCGCCGATGCCTGGCGATCGGAACGGGAACTGAATTCGAATGTCTTCGTCCCAGCCTTCTTTTTTTGTCGCGACGATTTTCAGCATCATCATTCCGTTGCGAACAATGGGCACGCCGGGCTGAATCATTTCCAGCTTGAAAGGCAATTCTTCAATCGTTGCCACTGGCAGGCGTTCCACGTCTTTCCAGACGTAGAGTGACTGACCAGGGCCTGCGATTACAAAGTCGGCCCGATTGAGAAATCGGCCGACAATATTTTGATTTGGATCAGTCGCCTTCAACCTAAAATCGACCAGAGCCCCGGCCAGCGGGGCATCGGGCGCGGCTTCGAAGACGACTGGCATCGTGTTGAGATTTGCGGGCATCGGCAAAGCAGTCATCGTGACGCCGGGCGGCAGTTCGATTCCATCCACTGCCAACTCGCCGCCAAAATTCAGGCGTTCCGCAGAGATGATTGTTCCGTAGCGATTACCGCGCGGAATATAAATCTGCTGACGGGACTGTGAGTAGCGAGCCACACGAGGAATGCCGACGTTAAGTGATGGCTTCACTTCCTGAAACTCAACGCGATACACGAACTCCGGACCACCGCGGTTCAGATGATCGGCGATACGAATCGCGTATTCGCCGTCTGCCGGCACCTGCCAGCGGAAGTAGCTGTCCGGCCCGCGTGAATCGTCGTTGCCGGTGATCCCTTCGCCAGTCGCTTTATACAAATTCATCACTGGATCGATGGGCGAGCGAACACGGCGACCGTAGCACTCGACTTCGAACACCTGACCAGCCTTCGCGGTAAACTTGTAAAGATCGACGTCGCCGGGTTCCTGCAGGATTCCGTTAAACGACGCAGGAAACTCAGCGACTGGCGTCGCGTTTTCGAATCCGTTATTCGGTTCAGCTTCCATTGCATTGGGAACTGAGGAAATTCGCATGACATGCCCTGACGGCGTGATCCCGGTGGCATCTTCGGCAAAGACAATCGTTTCTAAGGTGCCGTCGTTTGGAAGCGGAACCTGCCTGGCGATTGGACCACTGGCGTCGCCAATCAATGTGACGTCAACAGTTTCTCCAGCCTTTCCACCAGCCGGAAACACGCATGTCGGTCGTGGAAAGTTGCCAATGTGCAGCCGGTAGCGGCAATTGCCATTTCCACCGTAGCCACTGTCACGCATTTCGATCGTATCCT
>JBBQSE010000288.1:0-10806 GCA_038214195.1 Planctomycetales bacterium | reverse complement strand
AGGACAGGCTTCCAGCCTGTCTTCTGTTGACAGGCTGGAAGCCTGTCCTACTTAGTTCGACAGCGCCACTTTTCCTGGAAACCGAGTATTTTTGCAGCCCGACGCGTCAGCGAGGGATTTTACAAAACTCGGTCCCTCGCTTACGCCTCGGGCTACAACCGATCGAGAAGTGGCGATTTCGAACTAAGGCGACTTCCTTCCGTGGAAGAAACTCACCGTTTCTCGCGACTCCCCACAACGGCCGTCGTCGAGCGGGAACTAGGTCATTCTTCAGCGTAACCGCCGTCAGACTCTTCGCCAGACCACGAGCCGAAGTATCCTGAAATTGTTGGCGGCACCGGTAACCCGTATTCCTCGCAATCTTCAAGGACCGCAATACGTAAACTCTCGACGAATTCCTCCGACTCTCCTTCCGCCAACCGTGCGAACGATTTTGCCAGCGCCGAATAGCCTTCTCGTTCAAGATGGATGACGCCATCTCCGAGTTGAAGCTGAAGGTGCAAATCGTCGCCAGCTTCCTGAGCACTGAGCCGACCGATCACGTTCATTGCGCCAAAGTATTCGCCTGCAATTGCGGCCAGACGCTGCAGGACATCGCGGTAGCCGGACAGATTCTCCCGATCCCACTCTGACGCCAGCAGATCGAATCCAACCGGCAATTCGTGCATCCTTTCCAGGAACAGACCAACGAGATCGCCGGTGATGACGTGACCATGCTGAGGTGCGATGATTTCAACCTTAGGTCGGAGATTCAGAATCTCTCGAACGGCATAACGCAGCACTTCGCGCGACGGCATATAGATCTGATGAAACTGCGCGATGCCCTCCCAATCGTCCTCAGTAGCCAGCAGATGAATCAGCCCCGGGCGGTTTAAACCTCCGAACAAATCGCCGCTGTACAAGATCCGCTGCTCAGGGTCATACAACGCCATAGCACCTCGAAAATGACAGAATGGCGTTGGGACAAACTGAAACGGCTGTTGTGAAGAAATCCCTTGTGTCTTCTCGTGCGACAAGCGCAGTTTGCCGGGCTTGAGTTCCATGTGTTGCAGCAGGCGCCAACACTCTTGACTGACAATCATGTCAATCTCAGGATTGCCGTCACAGAAACGATTCGCATTGCCTGCAACATCGGGATCCTGGTGATTGATCGTCATGCCATGCACTTCACGCATGCCACCCACAAGCTGCTCGATGTTGCTTTTGATCACGTCATAGTCAATGCGTGACCCCGGGTCGATGCACACATTCCTGCTGCCACCAAATTGTCGAAACGTTCTGATGTAGGTGTTGCACTGCAGCGTCGATTCCGGATTGCGACGTCCCACCATCCAGCAGTCGTCAACGACCGCAAACGGGCCTTGATTTGAGTCACCAGAGTCACTTTGGGCACCTTGGTCGGTGGACATTTTTTATTCCTTTATTCTGAACTGGAGTGCGTACTACTAAACAAATTACGCCCGTCCTTCCGCGTGCAATGTTGCCTCGCTGGCGCTTCGGGTTGGTATTATGTTCATACCCTGCGAGCTTGGAGCCAGCTCTGAGTTCCGAGATTGACAAAGCATTAGCCATGCCAATTTTTGCACTCAAGTTGCGCTGATTGGCATTGGTTGGAAAATTCCGCACATAGACCGAGGATTCGAATGTTCACAAGTCGCGCCCAAGTGTGCGAATCCGTGCAGGCGTGTGCGGGATGGATCATCCGCTGTGGCATCGTGCAGAAGTTCTGAGGCTAGTTTTCGGGGTCCGGGAGACGAAAAAATTCTGACCGACCATGAGTCTGTCTGAATACCGCTGCTCTTGTGAGCGGCAAGGCGCTAGCCGCCGGTTTTTGCAGGCGAACTACCCGCGGCTAGCGCCTTGCGGCTCACGATTTTGGTGTATCCGGAAAGACTTCTACGCCGCACGAGGCCGATGATCGACAAGAAGGCGATTGCTGCACGCTGCGTCCAGAAGCTGGGGCGTCGGTTCAAAGCGTTTTCCCAGAGCTTCCAGCGGACGAAGCCAATTGATGATGGTGGGGGCTCCGACTGCATCGGCCCAGCCAAATAGACCACGGTACAGAACCGTCATGCCCAGCCCGTCACGTAGAGCTCTGTCGATCGTTTTCGGATCTGCCACGAGCGATTCCTGCAACGCGCGAGTCGCCTCCAGGAGCATTGGCAGGAACAGTCGCCGCTGAATCTGTTCGTCGCTGAAGCTGATGTTGGCTCGCTGACGAGCGGCGATGAGTTCCCTGACACGGGGCGCAAGTTGAGCGGCATTGACCGCCTCTGAAGTTGGATAAAAACCACCGCCGGATTTGCGACCCCGAAGCCCCGATTTGTACATCGCGATGAGCAATTCGGACGGAACGATGCGATCTGGAAATGTCCAGAACAGTGAACGCCCGACGGCCAGTGCCACATCGATCCCAAATTCGTCGAACAATGCGAGCGGACCCTGCGGCATGCCGAACTGTTTTGCGACGCGATCCAATGCTGCCACGTCGGCTCCTTCCAGCAACAGTTCGAGAGCTTCATTCAGATAAGGGACCAGCAGTCGGTTGAGCAGAAATCCAGGACCGTCCTGCACCACGATCGGAGCCTTTCCGAGTGATGTCGCATATGCAAATACTCGTTCGAGCGTCTCTCGGCTCGTTTCCTTCCCGCCGACGACTTCTACCAATGGTCGTTCGCTGACCGGATGACAGAAGTGCAGGCTGCAGAACACGGCTGGATTTTTCAGCGAAGATGCCAGTTTCGAAACCGTGAAGCTTGATGAATTTGACGCGACGATTGTACGGGTCTGCAGGAATGGTTCGATGCGTGACAGAATCGCCGTCTTCAAGGGGAGGTTTTCAAAGACGGCTTCGATGATCAAATCTGCGTCGGCAATCTCCTCATCGCACGTCGCTGCTGAAATATCCGCAGCATCCGAGACGTCGAAAAACTGAGGAATCACCAGTTCCCCTCGTCGCGGATTTCGAATGGCTTCGACAGCCGCCTCTGCTGCGGCAGCGTTCGTGTCACAAATTCGAACTCGCATGCCGGCGCGCACGCTGAGTTCAGCGATGCCGCGTCCCATGACTCCGGCACCGATGATGCTGACGGTTTCAATGCGATCTTTAGTGGTTTTCATGAGCGTTGTCGCTCCTTCGAAATAAAGTATGTCAGCCTTTCCAGGCTGACCGGTGTTGCTCATGTCAGGCTGGAAAGCCTGACGTACTTTTCGGGACTGTCCTTACGCTGCCCGCGGCACGGCAACTTGAGTCCGCGATCCTTCTTCGTACTTCGACACGATCAGTGCCGCGTTCTGTCCGCCAAATCCGATGTTATTGGTCATTACGTGCCGACAGGAAACTTCCCGAGCGTTCCGCGGCACATAGTCGAGATCGCAATCCGCATCTGGCTTCTCGTGATTCAACGTGGGTGGAATAACGCCCGACTGCAGACTGATCAGACATACGGCCAGTTCGATGGCACCGCAGGCTGTGGTCGCATGTCCAAGCATACTTTTCGTGCTGGACACTGGAATGCGATAGGCCTGCTGCCCGAACGCTTTCTTGATGGCCAGAGTTTCCACTTTGTCATTCATAATAGTGCCAGTGCCATGAGCATTGATGTAACCGATATCCTCAGGATTCAGCTTTGCGCTAGCCAATGCACGTGTGATGGCAGCCGCAGTTCCACGGCCTTCCGGATGCGAATCCGTCACGCGATATGCGTCCTGAGCTGAACCGTATCCGGTAATCTCGCCCAGAATCTCCGCGCCACGCCGCAGAGCATGATCACGTTCTTCAATGATAAACAGGCCAGCTCCTTCACCAATGACAAACCCATCGCGATCGGCATCAAACGGGCGAACCGCCGACTCCGGATCATCATTTCGCAAACTCAACGCGGATAATCGCTGAAACCCGGTGACACCAAAGGGATGGATCGTGCTGTGGGCACCGCCACACAGCATCACATCAACTTCCCCCTGTTGAATCATCCGCATGGATTCACCAATCGCCTGAGTGCTGGACACGCACGCCGAAATACAATTCGCGATCGGCCCCCGGGCGTTCAACATGCCTCCCAGATGAATCGCGGGCATGTCCGGTTCGGCTTCCCGTTCGATTTCGGGGTCAAAGATTCGCAGCGAGGTGCTCATGAAACTATTTGCCGCACCACCGCCGGGTTGCATCGACGCATGAACGGATCGAGTGAACGAGTTGAAGTCTTCGAACGGTTCGCCGCATCCCAGATAGACGCCCAGTCGCTCGCGATCGAACAGCGCATCATCAATGCCTGACTGTCGAGCGGCCTGCATGCCCGCAGCAATCGCGAACTGTGTTTGTCGAGGACAATGCTGCCAGCGGCGAGCCTCAAGTCCTGCGGTGGCCAGATCCCAGTTACGAACTTCTGCGGCGATGCGTACGGGGAAATTGCTGGCGTCAAACAATGTCAATCGACCGATCCCAATGCGACCGGAATAAAGACCGGCAGCCAGCTCCGTCGGAGAATTTCCAAGGGGAGTTACACAACCGATTCCTGTGACCACGATTCGCCGTTGCATGGGAGGGAGTCCTTATTATCAGGCCGAAAACGCTGCTACCGCGACGCAACTCGCCAGACCACGACCGAACATGTTCACATTCAGAAAGCTTGTGCCTGCGGGTTCATCGAGCCGAGTCACCGGGCACACTCGACATTCCGGATCCGCATCACGGTAGTGAAGTACCGGGAACAGGTGACCGTGTTTCAATGCCAGAAGACTGGCGATCAGCTCCATCGCCCCGGACCCGGCCGCCGCATTTCCCAGATGGCCTTTCGCCGCCATCACGGGCGTTGTCGATGTCAGATCGCCGAAGATGTCACGAATCGCCTGCGCTTCGGCAAGATCTGATTCGCGAGTTCCCAATCCGTGGGCGTGAATGTGCCCAATCGATGCTGTGGATTGTCCGGATCGCCGCAGCGTTTGCCGCATCGCGCTGGCCGTTGCCGTGCGGCAGGCAGCCATGCGATCCAGCCCGACAGCTGACGCTGACGCCGCTCCCAGCACTTCACCATAGATCGTCGCCCCGCGTCGCAAGGCACTGTGCATCTCTTCCAGCACGATGGTCCCCGCTCCTTCACCCGGCGCTGATCCTGTGCGACACCTGTCGAAGGGCCGACAAACACTATCGGATTCCGATATTTCACCCTCGAATCTCGCATGCATTTGATTGAAGGTGGTCAACGTTGTCCCGGTTGCTCCGACCAGTACGGCATCCGCAACTCCACTGCGGATGCTGCGACAGGCCTCGGCCACCGCCATGTTCGCCGACACATCACGCTGTGTGATCGTGTTACCGGGGCCTCGAAGATCATTGATGATCGCCAGATGACAGGCAGGCATGTTGGGAAGACATTTCAGCAGCCACAGCGGCGCAACTTCTTCGATTCCGTCTTCGCCCCAGCGCTCCACATCGAAGTGGCCGTCCGCCGATGAACACGCTTCTATCCCGCGTTGAAAATCGTCCGGCATGATTGAGACATTGTCGGCACCGAAGTAGACTCCCAACCGATCCGGTTCGTATTGCCCGGCAATGCCGCTGTCGGCCAGTGCCTGTTGCCCGGCCGCGATACCCATCTGAGTCTCACGGTTCATCAGCTTCAATGCCTTACGAATCGCTTTCCGCTGAGCGTCAGGCAGGTCGCAAAAATCATTTATGGAACCGGCAAAATCCGCCGCTCCACGTCCACTTACCGTTGGGTTATCGGGATCGAGACTCAGCGACTGAAGCGTCGTGTCCGACAAAACTCCGGTGAGTGTTTTCCAGAATTGGTCTGCCGTTCTGCCAGCCGAACTGACGACTCCAATACCCGTGACAACAACGCGAATCTGTGAGACGGAATGACCATCCATGAGGTTCCTCGCACGAAGATGGTAATGACTTCCCTGGAGACAGTTTCATCAATTGTGACTATCAGGATTTCAATGTCCTGAATGTACATTGCTTTCGACTCCGGGGGACAGCTCAGTTCAAGGCTCGTCCATTTTAGGGGCAGTTTTCCGGGGATTGCGAAGAGGCTCCGCCATTCGTCTTTCTGCTCAGCCTCAAAGGACGCACAGTGTTCCTGAGCCAGCGGTTTGTTCTATCCGCCGCCACGCGCCAGCGTCCGATTCGGTGAAAACCGGGAGCTAACGCTCGGCGGCTGATTCTGTGACGATTATACGTGACCAGTCGCGGCGATCATCGTACACCGATCATCAGCCTCCTCGCCAGCATTCGGCAAGCTCACGCAGTGCGCGGCTGAGTTAAAGAGTGCCGCTTGAGCACCGCAAAAAAAACGGGCGAATCGATCCACTCGATTCGCCCGTTTGCTTCTTCTTCACGACTGTGTCGGACTGATCATGCCGCAGCGGAATCGCCACGATGGAAGGCTTTGCCCTTGCCCAGCACGATGTCTTCGGTAATCACAAATTTCTGACCACGCTCCAGTTCCGGCAGTTCGAACATCAGGTCGAACATCACCTGTTCCAGAATACTGCGAAGTCCGCGAGCTCCGGTCTGACGCACGCGAGCCAGTCGAGCAATCTCGCGGATGGCTCCTTCAGTGAACTCCAGCTCGCATTCTTCCATCTCGAACATTTTCTTGTACTGCCGGACCAACGCGTTGCGGGGTTCGGTCAGCACTCGCATCAGAGCAGACTCGTCGAGTGGAGCAAGCGTGCCGATGACGGGCAGTCGGCCAAGCAGTTCGGGAATCAACCCGAATTCCATGACGTCTTCGACGTTCGCTTCCTGCAGCAGTTTTTCACGGGCATGATCTTCGTGCTGATCGTTGGTGTTGCCAAAACCGATCACTTTCTTGCCCATGCGTCGAGCGACAATGTCTTCCAGTCCAACGAACGTGCCACCGCAGATGAAGAGGATGTTCGTGGTGTCGATCTGAATATACTGCTGCTCCGGATGCTTACGACCGCCCTGTGGAGGCACGTTGGCGACAGTGCCTTCCAGCATCTTGAGCAACGCCTGCTGTACGCCTTCTCCAGAGACATCCCGAGTAATGCTGACGTTTTGACTGGTCTTGCCGATCTTGTCAATTTCGTCGATGAAGATGATGCCCCGCTGAGCGGCTTCGATATCGAAGTCGGCAGCGTGCAGCAACTTGAGCAGCAGGTTTTCCACGTCTTCACCGACATAGCCAGCTTCGGTCAGTGTTGTCGCGTCGCCAATCGCAAACGGAACCTGCAGTGACTTTGCCAGGGTCTTAGCGAGCAACGTCTTGCCTGAACCGGTTGGCCCAATCAGCAGAATATTGGATTTTTCAATCTCAACTTCATCTGACCCGATTTCCAGGTTGTGCATCAGTCGCTTGTAATGGCTGTGAACTGCGACGGACAGCAGTTTCTTGGATTTCTCCTGCCCGATCACATACTGGTCAAGTTCCTTGACGATTTCACGCGGCGTCGGGACGCGATTGAACAGCTTCTTGGAAGAACCGCGGCGACGGCGTTCCTGATCCAGAATCGACTGGCACAACTCAATGCACTCGCCGCAGATATAAACGTCTTCCGGTCCCTCAACGAGTGGACCGACTTCCCGATAGTTCTTTCGACAAAACGAACAGTTGGCATTTCGCTTGCCCTGTTGTGAAGTCTTGCCTGTACCAAATTCCTTACCTGATGCCATTGTGATCCCTTTGGATGTTCGGTCACGAAGTCGAAGCGAATCTTCCTGACTCCGGAGTGATGAGTCTGACAGAATTCGCTGTAACAATCGTGTGCGGTTAGCAGGTGGTGGATGCTCCGGGTTGTCGGCGTCCCTGCCAACCTTGTCTACTGGTAACGTTTCGCCTGTCACGCATCCTGCCGTTTCGGGCCGTGGTCTTCGTAACCACATCTGGATGAGCAACAATGCAAAACGCTATGACTCTGTAAAAGTGTTTTTGAGGATCTGATCCGTCAGTTCCCATCACCTGTTTCGGTTTCCGGAGCCACAGACTTTGCGGTCTTGTCTGTGGTATCCTGATGCGGCGTGGGAACTTTTGTCAAACTGGAAGAGGTTGTCGATTGCACCGATTCTAACTCTGTGGTTTTCGATGCGTCCTCTTTTCCTGGTTCATTGAATGATTGTTCAGATAGGATTTTGGAAAGAGTGGCAGTGGCTGGCTCGGCCTTCACGCCTGATTTACTTTTTTTGGGCTGATGTAGCAGCGTGGTACTCATCCGCCCCATCAATTGACTTTTGATGGATCGGTATTCATCCTCCGTCAGGTCACCCTCACGCCTCAATTCGCTAATTGAGTTGAGCATCTCCTGGTCGGATACCGCAGGATCAACATCTTCGTTCCCTCTCGAAGTGACACGCACAATTACCCAAATCAGCACCACCAGACCGGTCGCCGCAAACCCATACTCCCACCAGTTGATATCCCGCAATTGCAGCAGGTCAAAGATGTCAGTGGCACGCTTTGCGAGTATCACACATTGCTCCTTGTCCTCTCGCTATTCCACGTTCAGCAATTCGAATGCCAATGCAAAGACTACAACACGACATTCCAAATTCGAAGCCATTTTCATGGTTTTCAGCACTGAATTGCAAGGCGTCGAGTCTTTCCTGCGAACTTCGCCGGATTTGGTGCGCTGTCAATTTGGCTTGCTTTGCAATTTCGACAACGATTTGGAGACCCGCAACTGCGATGTTTCCGGTCGATCTTTCGCATTCAGTTGATTTCAATCTCCGCAGTGACCCAACGATGGGTTGAGTCGCTACAATTCCCGTTTTGTAGCTGAACTCGTGAGAGTTCATAGCCATGCCGTAAGCATCGCACGACAAGTCACGTACCCGAATCGCATGAAATTCATTGAACTGCAACCCGTCGCATCGCCCGTTTGCGGCACCATTCGACCGCCCGGCTCGAAAAGCATCACTAACCGGGCAATGGTGATGGCGGCACTGGCAAACGGCCCACTGACGCTGACGGGAGTCCTTGACAGTCAGGACACCCGCGTCATGGTTGAAAGTCTTCGGCGGCTGGGATTCCACGTCGATCAGAATTTTGCCGACTGCCGCTGCACGGTCCATGGCCTCGGCGGTCGGATACCGGCTGAGTTCGCCGATCTGTGGCTCGAAAACAGCGGCACCAGCATTCGCTTTCTCACGTCACTTTGTGCGCTCGGCACCGGCAAGTATCGACTCGACGGTGTGGAACGGATGCGTCAGCGGCCGATCGGCGATCTTGTCCGAGCCCTCGCGCCCCTGGGTGCCGACATTCAATTTGAGCAGCCAAACAGCGACTGTCCTCCGATCGTCGTACACGGACTCGGCGGAAATCTGCGGGGTGGAGCGACATCCATTCAGGGCGACATCAGCAGCCAGTTTCTCAGCAGCCTGCTCATGGCGGCTCCGGCCTGTCGCGAACCAGTACACGTGACGGTCGATGGCGAACTGGTTTCCAGACCGTACGTCACAATGACACTGAAAATGATGGAAGCATTCGGAGCCCGCATTCAGTACCCGGACGATCTGTCCTCTTTCACCATCCAGCCACAGGCTTATCGCAGCGGAACGTGGGACATCGAACCCGACGCTTCCGCTGCCAGCTATTTCTTAGGTGCCGCCGCAGTCACTGGCGGAACGGTCACGATCACCGGTTTGACACAAAACGCTTTGCAGGGCGATGTCGGATTTGCCACCGCGCTGGAGCAAATGGGTTGTGAAGTGACGTGGCAAAGCGATCGTATCACGGTAACCGGTCGCCCGCTGCATGGCATCGACATCGATATGAACGCGATCAGCGACACGGCCCAGACACTGGCAGCGGTCGCCGTTTTTGGTGATTCTCCAACCACCATTCGTAATGTTGCCCATATGCGTCATAAAGAAACAGACCGCATCGCTGCAGTTGTTACCGAACTGCGCCGCGCCGGCATTCAGGCCGATGAACTGCCGGACGGATTGACGATTCATCCAGGAATTCCGCAACCTGCTGAAATCAAAACCTACGACGACCACCGAATGGCGATGAGTTTCTCACTGCTCGGCCTGAAAGTTCCCGGCATCAGAATTCTCGACCCTGGCTGCACCGCCAAGACGTATCCCAACTACTTCGAAGATCTGGCCGCTCTCTGTCGGGGAGATTTCTCATGAGCGACGTCTGGAACAAACCCGCTGGTCCGTCAGACTCCGAAGGATCCATCAGCGTTCGTGTGCCCTATCAAAACGGCCGAGTCTTCGCGTTCGTCGTTTTGCAGGAATTCGATCATTCTGAACGCTTTATCCAGGACATCATGGCGGAATTCGACTCCCGTCATTCGCTCAGCGGCCCTGATCGTTCACTGGCACTGGATGTCGCCGCCGGAGTCGTGCGTCGCAGTCGGACGCTGGATGTCATCATACAGTCGCGAATCACACGACCGAGATATAAGGTTGAACCCGATCTTTGGCGAGTCCTTCGCATCGGAGCTTATCAATTGCTGTTCTCGCGGACTCCCGATCACGCCGCAGTGGATTCCACAGTTGATCTCTGCCGATTGCTCGACCGGCCTCGCTGGACCGGATTCGTCAACGGCGTCCTCCGCGGCATTGGACGCCTGCTGAGCGAAGAACCCGCGACCGGACCATCCGCCACCTCGCTGCCGATGTCACGCGGCCAGTGGCGCAGTCTGAACGAAGCGATTTTTCCGGATCCGCAGAATGATCGAGTCGATTATTTCGCCGACGCCTTTTCGCTGCCGCATGTTCTCGCCGAGCGCTGGGTCGCGCGGATGTCGGAACCGGATCTGATCGCCGCCTGCTTTCATACCATCGATCCGCCCTCCGTTTCACTGCGTGTCAATCTGCTGCGAGCC
>JBBQSE010000287.1:0-10833 GCA_038214195.1 Planctomycetales bacterium | reverse complement strand
TCTTGACTTTGGCAAGCTCGAACGTCGCCTGAAGACGCTCTTCCCGAATTCACAGGTCGCTCTGATCCCGGTCGGAACACAGGTTCTGGTTCGAGGTATTGCGTACGATGGTGAAGAGGCGCAGAACATATTGCAGATCGTCCGCGCTGAAGTGTATCGAACGATCGGTCGTACGAACGATCTGGCAAACGGTGGTGGGGGGATAGGCGGACTCGGACTTAACGGTAATATCGGCGGCGGCCTTGGGGGCAGCAACGGCCAGGGTGGCGGCTTCCGGGATATTGTGATCAACGAGTTGAATATTCCCGGCGAATTCAACGTGATGATGCGAGTCATCGTGGCTGAAATCAATCGCTCCGAAATGCGAAACTTCGGCTTCGACTGGGCCGTCGCCTTCCATAATTCAGACCACGCGCTTGCCGGATCACTGGGCGGAGGAACCGGCACCACTTTGAGTGGCATCTTTGAAAACGGCGAGATCGCGGTGCTGATTCGCTGGCTGCAGTCCAACGGGACTGTCAAGCTGCTTGCCGAACCGACTGTCACCTGCATGAGCGGCACGTCGTCCAGTATCCTGGCCGGCGGTGAATTTGCCGTGCCGACGATCATCGGCCTGGGTGGCGGTCAGGCAACGTCATTCCGCGGATTTGGCACCAGCCTTGTCGTCACCCCAACCGTGATGGACCGCGATCTGATTCGACTGCAGGTCGTCCCTGAATTCAGTTCGCTCAATAACGCCAACGCCGTCAACGGCATTCCTGGAACAAACGTCAAACGCGTGCAGACAACTGTCGAGTTGCGAGAAGGTCAGACATTCGCAATCGGCGGATTGCTCTCACGCCAGGAGTTAACCAACGTCAGTCGAATTCCTTTGCTGGGAGACATCCCTTACATCGGACCGAAGTTGTTCCAGTCCAAGAATGCGTCAGAAATCGAAACCGAACTGCTTGTTCTGGTCTCACCGGAAATTGTGCGACCAATGGAACCGGACGAAGTGCCGCCACTGCCCGGCTTTAACCACACGCATCCGAACGATTTCGATCTGTGGCACCTGGCTCGTACGGAAGGTACGCCGGACAACAACGTCTACCAGGTCGGTACCGTCGGCAGCAGTCAACTGCACGGAGTACCCGTCGGATACAGTCAGTTCAATCCACCGGTCGGCCTTGGATCAGGTTCGTACTCAGGTGGCGGTCTGCCGGTTCAGAGTGGCCATCCGTTCGGCGGAACCACACAGTACGCTCAACCACCGCAGCCCCAGCCTGACTACTCATTGCCTCAGGCCGGGCCGACGCAGAGCTATCCACAATATCAGCAGGCTCCACAGTACCAGCAGGCTCCACAATATCAACAGGCTCCACAGTACCAGCAGATGCCGCAGTATCAGGCCCCACAGGGATATCCGCCGAGCGGAATGCCACCGGTGCCTCCTACGCCGCAAAACTTCCCGCCACAGGGTCGCGTGACGGGACCCCAGAATCCGAACGGGCAAGTTGCGGCGGAAACGAAGAAATCGTCCTTCTTCCGGCTGCCTGGTTCAAGATCGTCACAAACTCAAGTCAAGCCAGCGGGCTGGACTCGGGACGCTGGCAAGTGAATCAGACAACGATTTGATCGGACGAGTGGTCCGAAGTGTTTCCCCGGTTATTTTTGAACGTGTTTTTGAAACCTCCCGGCAGCTTATGTGCGGACAGGAAGTCACTATGAATCTCCTTCGATCTACTCTTCGAGCAAAACTCATGCTGCTGGCGGCTTGTGGGTTGGCAAGCGGATGTTGCACATCAACACCCAACTGCTGTACAACAGACAGCTCTTGCAGCACAACAGCCTGCTGCGATTCGGGTTGCGAGAGTGGCGGCTGTTCCTGGTGGAACCGCTGTGGCTTTTGTGGCGGAAATCCCTCCGGCAGAAATCAGATCCCGGACGTTCTGCCGCTGGGGTCTGTCATCCGGGCTCACTTCAACACGATGCAGATTAATGGCGAAGCAGCGGACTTCGTGATGTACCGCAACGAGTTTGTGGATAACTCATCAGAACTCAGTCCCTGTGGACGCGATCACATCGCGGAGATTGCCGCGAGGATGCCATCCACTCCGTTTCCGATTATCGTACAGCGATCGATCAACAATGCTGATCCGGAACTGGATCAGATCCGACGCGACATCGTTGTTCGAGTCCTGACGGATCTCGGCAACCAGGATGCGAATCAGCGTGTGGTCGTATCTCAGCCGTACAGCAACGGCCTGAACTCAATGGAAGGCGAACAGGACTACGGCCGATTCCGAGGAATCCGCGGCATCCGGGGTGGCGGTAACCAGGGTGGCGGTGGCGGTGGTGCCGGTGGCGGCGGTGGCGGTGGCGGCTTCTAGTCGCTGCGGCACCCAGAAAATACAACGACGACTGAGCAGCTCCCCACACGGGGAGCTGTTTTTTTGTGCATTGCAGAAATCGAGCACATCACGCACATTTTGACGAAGTCCATCTGCACCCTTGACCTGGAGCCGATCTGAGGTCACGCTGTAGCCTGTGATTACTGGTCCCGGATGCCTCCGCGCTGTCATGAGCCGCCTCTGGGACTCAGCAGCAATTCCCGCGACCACCGAACCCTCCCAATCCAGGTAGCTCAATATGCAAGCCACTCCTTCACGCACCGAACCCTCCCGACGCAGTTTTCTTGCAACGTCCGCAGCGGGCGCTGCCGCGGTTGCTGCCGTTTCAAATCCACTAAACGCTGGCGTGTTTGCAGGGGGCAGCGATCTTCTGAAGGTGGGACTCATCGGGTGCGGCGGTCGAGGACGCGGGGCTGCAGAGCAGGCCCTCAACGCGGACCCGGCCACGGAACTAGTCGCGCTGGGAGATATTTTCGAAGACTACCTCGACAGCCCGCGCCGATCTTTCGCAAAGCAGTTCAATAAAGAGGGGGCCGCGCCGCGAGTAACGGCCACCGATGACACGTGCTATTTTGGCTTTGACAACTATCTGCGTGTCATTGAGAAGTCCGACGTCGTGCTGCTGGCGACGACGCCTCATTTTCGTCCGATCCATTTGAAGGCCGCTGTCGAAGCGGGCAAGCATGTGTTCTGCGAGAAGCCGGTTGCTGTCGATGCGCCGGGCGTTCGGTCCGTGATGGAATCCTCTAAGCTGGCCGCTGAAAAAGGACTGGCTCTCGTGTCGGGCCTTTGCTGGCGTTATCACCCTGGCAAAATCGCCACGTTTGAGCAAATCAAGAACGGAGCCATCGGTGATATTGTTGCGATGCAGTGCAGCTACAACGCAGGCGGTGTCTGGGATCCGCGTCGCACGCGTGACAAATGCGACAGCGAAATGGAGTACCAAATTCGCAATTGGTACTACTACACCTGGCTGTCAGGCGACTTCAACGTGGAACAGCACATCCACAGTCTGGACAAGATGATGTGGGCGATGAACGATGTAGTTCCGGAGACCATCAGCGGGTCCGGCGGTCGCCAGGTTCGCACTGATCCCAAGTACGGCAACATCTATGATCATTTCGATGTCGTCTACAAGTGGGCAAACGGCGTTAAGGCGTTTGCTCGCTGCCGCCACTGGCCGAACTGCGAAAACGAAGTGGAGGACTACATCTTTGGCACGAAGGGCCGTGTCAATGTGATGAGTCACAAGATCGAAGACCTTTCAGGCAACTTGATCTGGAAGTATGACGGCCCGGACGGCGACATGTATCAGATCGAACATAACGAGCTGTTCGCCAGCATTCGCAATGGCAAGCCGATCAACAACGGCGACTACATGTGCAAGAGTACAATGATGGCAATTGCCGGACGAATGACGGGCTACACCGGTCAGCGTCTGACATGGGATGCCGCGCTGAATTCAAAGGAAGACCTCAGTCCAAAAGCTTACGAATGGACCGACGTCCCTGTTCCGCCAGTGGCGATCCCCGGCAAAACGCCCTTCGTCTGAACCGCCCAATGTAGAACAGTTGTCCCAACTGTTCCGCGAGAACGTGTACTTTTTTGTAAGGTCTCTCTCAATGCTGTTTCTCGCGAATCGCATTCTGATTGCTTCAGCAACTTCAACGCTGGCGATATTCGTCGCAGCAACTTTTTCGATCGGCAACGCCGCAGCTCAGGACGAATCCGTTCCCAAAGTGGACGCTCCAGTGCCCGCCGCCAGTCCAGCCACTTCAGACGCCGCGAAACCTGACGAAAAAAAACCGGAAGATGATGCACTTGCGGAAGGCCATTCTCTGCATGGCGAAGTCTTCAACGAAGGGCCACGCCAGGCCGCTTATCTGATGGAAGGCTGCGGAATCGTCCGATTCCCCGTAACCACAGCAAATGCCGACGCACGCAGATTTGTTGAGCAGGGCGTCGCGCAGCTGCACGGATTCTGGTACTTCGAATCGGAGCGATCTTTTCGCCAGGCTGCCATGCTCGACCCCGACTGCGCCACGGCCTATTGGGGCATGGCCATGTCAAACCGCAGCAATGAGAAGCGAGCGAAGGGATTCATCGCCGAAGCGGTCAAACGAAAAGACAAGGTTGAAAAACGCGAACGGATGCTGATCGAATCATTTGACCGATTCATCAACGCCAAGTCAGAAAATCAGGATCAGAAAAAGCAGCGCTGCAACAAATACGTCAGCGATCTGGAAGACATTTTGCTTGAGTTCCCGGACGATATCGAAACAAAGGCGTTTCTGTGTGAGTTCTTCTGGTCCGGTCGCCGCGAAGGACTGGAGATGACATCCAATCTCAGCATCGACGCGATGATCCAGCAGGTGCTGGACGTCGAACCGCTGCATCCGGTTCATCATTATCGGATTCATCTGTGGGATGGAAAGAAGCCTGAGCTGGCTCTGAGATCAGCGGCTCTCGGCGGGTTGGCGTCTCCGTCAATCGCTCACATGTGGCACATGCCGGGGCACATCTATTCAAAACTGCACCGCTACCACGACGCCGTGTATCAGCAGGAAGCGTCGGCTCGCGTGGACCATTTTCACATGATGCATGATCGAGTTCTGCCGGATCAGATCCACAACTTCGCGCATAACAACGAATGGTGCATTCGCAACATGATCTCCATCGGACGGGCGCACGATGCGGAAGCGCTCGCCAGAAACATGCTGAGTCATCCCCAACACCCGAAATACAACACGCTCAGCAAATCCGGCAGCTTCAAGTACGGTCGTGACAGACTGATCAATGTGTTGCAGAGTTTCGAAATGTACGGCACGCTCGCCGCGCTGCATGGCTCGACGTGGTTGGAAGACACGGGCAACGCGGATGAAGACCTGCGTCGCGACCGCGCCATCGGCGCGGCCCTCGCCGTGATTGGCAATGACGCAGAAGCCGCCACGTACCGCGATCGCCTGCAGAAGAAGATGGACGAAGCCCGGCAGGAGCAGACAAAGGCGGTTGCTGAGGCCGAGACAAAGGCTCGGGAAGCAAAGTCGGATGACAAGGCGATTGAAAAGGCAAAGAAGGCGGCTGAAAACAAGCTCAAAGGAAAGATTGAAGGATTCGAAAAAGCCATCGCTGAAATTGACGGACGCATCGCCGCTCGCAACGGCGAACACGAAAAGGCCCTCGATTTGCTGACGAAAGCCGGCGTTTCCACAGACGATCAGATCGCGGCTTTGCTGCGTGCCGGCAAGCTGGAAGACGCCTTGAAGAAAGCAGCGGACAATTCGAAATCGAATCCGGGTGAGGTGCGGGCGTTGGGCAGCGAGATCGAGGCGCTGTTCGCCGCCGGAAAGAAAGACGAGGCAAAGGCTGCGTTCGAACGATTGCGGTCGATGTCCTCCACCATCGATCCGGATGTGGCGCCCATGATGCGGCTCGCCCCGATCGCCGCCGAGTTAGGTTACGCCGCAGACTGGCGGGTGCCTCGCGTCATGCCGAGTGACATTGGCAGTCGGCCGAATCTGGATGCGCTGGGACCGTTTCGCTGGTCCCCCGGCGATGCGCCCACTTGGGCTCTCCCGGACGTCGAGGGAAAGACGCGTTCGCTGCAGGACTACAAGGGTCGTCCCGTCATCGTCGTGTTCTATCTGGGCTACGGCTGTCTGCACTGTGCCGAACAATTGCAGGCGATTGCGAAAAAATTCGACGAAGTCCGCGCGGCGGGATTCGAAATCATCGCCATCAGCACTGACCAGCAGATCAATTTGAGCAAGGCATACCAGGATCTGGAAGGCGGATTGCCGTTCCCTATCGTGGCCGATCCTGAAATGACGGTTTTCCACGACTACCGCTGCTTCGACGATTTCGAGAAAGCCGCCCTGCATGGGACCTTCGTGATCGATGCTCACGGAAAAGTCCGCTGGCAGGACATCAGCTACGATCCATTTATGGACATGGATTTTCTGATTAAAGAAAGCAAGCGTTTGATTTCGTTTGATGAGCAGAAATCTGCAAGTCCGCCCATTGGAACGACTACGGCTGCCGCGAATTAGCAACGTTTGAGACAGGACGAAGCGGTTCGCTTTGCGTACCGTAGTCCCGCCGCTCCGTCGGCGGGAGCCCTCATTGCCCGTCGGCGGAGCGACGGGTGTACGGTAGTTCGATGTCAGGAAACTGAAGAACACGCAACAAAACTGCCATCGCCTCGCTTTGCTGGCCCGGTCGGGCCTGAATCGCAGGCTGATCCTTGCGAGTCCGGCCACCGCACGACAGTTGAACCGACGGCGTGAACCGTCATACTCTGACGCGGAGCGGCAAACGATGTGCTGTCTGTCGCAGCAATTTATACATTGATCAAAAAGGTCTCCCGTGGCAACAGGTCAGAAACTGTCTCATGTCGTGTTCTTCAAGCTGAAGGATTCTTCTCCCGCGAATATTCAGACGCTCGTGGATGCGTGCCACAAGTATTTGAAGAATCATTCTGGTGTCAATTTCTTTGCGGCTGGGACGCTGGCAAAGGAATACGCTCGGCCGGTTAACGATCACGCTTTCGACGTCTGCCTGAACATCGTCTTCGATTCCCGCGCGGCGCACGACGCCTATCAGACCGTTGAAGATCATCTGAAGTTTATCGCTGAGAATAAGGAATCCTGGGCTCAGGTTCGCGTCTTCGACGCTGACGTGACATGAGTCAGCAAACTCCCTTGGATGAATCGCGTTTTCAATAAAGCCAAACATCAGCAGCATACGTCCCCTCTCCCCCGGCAACATGTCAAACGACTCCAGGAAGGCCTCCACCGGGGGAGAGGGCTAGGGTGAGGGGGCCATGAAAAAACCTGATTCTTCAGTTGGAGCCGAACCATCGACCGGTAACCCACTCATCCGGCCTTCGGCCACCTTCTCCTCAGATCTTGAGGGAGAAGGAACGCATCGCACAAACGCTTTGTGCAGGATAACGACTCACCAGTGGCTCACTGCCGTCATCATCGGTTGCGCGCTGTCACTTGGTGTTTGGCGGGAATTGCTCACAGGAGGCGGCATCGTCGGTGGCGATACGTATCCGTATTTCTTTCCGCAAAAGCAGGTGATGGCCGATGGCTTTGCTCACGGCGAACTTCCGCTGTGGCACGATCGCACGGGACTGGGATATCCGCTGCATGCGGAAAGTCAGGCGGGGATTTTTTATCCCACAAACCAGATCCTCTATCGCATCACCGACATCAACACCGCCTACAACGCCAGCATCCTGCTGCACTATGCGCTGGCGTTTGTGTTTGCCTGGCGATTCTGTCGCAGCCAAACTCTGAGTCAACCGTCGGCGCTGCTGGCGGCGATGGTCTTTGTCTACGGCTGGTTCCCCGCGCGTCTGTCGCTCGAATGGAGCATCATTGGCGGTGTCTGGTTTCCCTGCTGCCTGTGGCTGACTGATCGATTGATCAAGCAGCCCAGCCGATCCGCAGGATGTCTGCTGGCCATCGCGTTTGCCACTCACTTGTTAGCGGGCCATTTTACGCTGGCCTTTATTACGCAGTTATGCTGCCTTGGCTACGCGATGTTGACGGCGGAGCAGGGCACTTCTGGAAAATTCTTTGACATCAATTTCAGGAGCCGACTCAGAGCCAGCCTGCTGGTGACTGCCGCAATCGCACTTGCAATATGTCTGGCTGCCGTGCAACTGGTGCCGACACTGGAGCTGCGTCAGCTCAGTCAAAGGGACGGCAGCAATTCCGCATTCAATCCCGGCTATGGCCATATGCCGCCCGTCTATCTGTCCCAATTGTTCGCCAGCTGGTGGTATTGGCATTCACCGGAAATTGTGCAGTCGCGACAGATGTTGCAGTTTCCGTTTCTGATGTCGAAAGCCGACACGAATCAGGTTGAAGCCCACCTGTATGTGGGACTGATACCTCTGGGTTTAGTGCTGTTCCTGTTGCAGCAACAGATTCGGCACCGATTACGCGCGACGCACTGCCGAGTCTGGTTGCTGCTGTCTCTGATGGCCATCATCTATTCCTTTGGATGGCTGATACCGATCACCAGGCATCTGCCGGGATTTGGCTTCTTCATGGGGCCGGGACGGTACACGATCATTGTTACCATGGGGCTGGCCATTGTCAGCGGTCTTGTGCTTGACGCGTTGCTGCGGCGGAAGTCCCGCACGATGCAATTTGTGATCACAGCTGTGGTGGCGGCGATCACGCTGCCAGACCTGCTCGCTTCAGGTGCCGCTCCAGTTTGCGATGCGCAGATAGTTCCCACGCCTCCCATCACTGGTTTGAAAGATAGCTGGATCGCTGCGACCCTTGCCAAAGAATCCGCGCCGCGGCTGTTGGCTCCTGGGCCGAATGTTGGCAATTTGTTTGGCGTAAGCTGTGTTCCGCAGTATCTGGGACTTGGGCCTGCGGAGTACTTTAGTGACGACGCCTTGTTCGATTCCGCGCCCTTGGACATGACAACGGTGTTTCCTTCCAGCGATGCTGTCCGGCGGCTTCTTGACTGCGGTGTGACTCATATCCTGACTCAGGACCTGATTCCGTTACCGTCTCCGCAAATCGAACTTGTCGATGCCGCTCCTGAGAGTTTTCTAAATCGCGTTTGGGCGCGCGGCAATGCGGATTGTTACCTTTACCGGCTGAAGTCGGCAACGGGACGAGTCACGGCGAATCCGACATCAGCACTCACTCAATCGTCATGGCTTGAATTCCGTCCTTCGCGACAGATGATAAGCGTTTCGATTGCCGAGGAAGCAACGGTGTCCGTGAATGACCTGATGTTTCCCGGATGGCAGGTGTCGGTCGATGGGATAAAATGCGAACCGACATCTTCAGACGGATTTCGTCGAAGCGTCAAAGTTGCTGCCGGAGAACATACGATCGCATTTGAGTACAATCCCGCCAGCATTAAGATCGGAGCGGGCCTCAGTCTGCTGACACTTTGTGCCATGATTGGCTTCATGTCGCCCACTTTTTTCAATCGTCGCCAGAAACCTGAACCTACAGGAGATGTTTCATGAAAGCTGCTTTAATCGAAAACACGGGAACGCCCGACGTCATTCAGTGGACGGACATGCCAACACCAGCGGCTGGTCCGGGACAGGTACTGGTGCGAACCGAAGCTGTCGCCGTCAATCCGATAGACACATACATTCGCGCCGGGATCATCAAAATGCCGATTCCCAATCCGTATGTGATTGGCTGCGACATCGCGGGCGTCGTTGAAGCCGTTGGCGCGAATGCCGGACAGTTTAAAATCGGCGATCGCGTGTGGGGCAGCAATCAGGGATTATTTGGTCGGCAGGGATCGTTTGCGGAATTCTGCGCCATCGACGAACAGTGGCTGTATCCAATTCCCAGCGTCATTAGCAGCGAATCAGCGGCCGCCGGAGCGCTGGTTGGAATCACGGCGCATCTGGGTCTCTTTCTGCACGGCGGACTCAAAGCGGGCGAAGTCGTCTTCGTGAACGGCGGCACGGGCGGTGTTGGTTCAGCGGTCGTGCAATTGGCCAAAGCGGCCGGAGCGACAGTGATAACGACAGCGGGTTCCGCCGAGAAAGCTGAGGAATGCCGACGACTTGGTGCTGCCCATGTCATCGAATATCGCACTCAGGATATCGACCAGCGATTCGCTGAGATCACCGAAAAGACCGGTCCCATTTTTCTGTGGTTCGAAACTCTGCGGACTCCGGCGCTGGATCGCTGCATTCCGCTCATGGCCCAACGCGGTCGCATTATCCTGATGGCTGGCCGCGACGCACGACCCGAATTTCCCGTCGGCCCGTTCTACGTCAAAGACCTCCGCGCGATCGGATTCGCGATGTTTAATGCATCGCCAGTGGAGCAGCGCGCGGCCGCAATGGAACTCAATGAATTTATGGCGGACGGACGTTTC
Organism: Planctomycetales bacterium; assembly: GCA_038214195.1. Classification (GTDB taxonomy): domain Bacteria; phylum Planctomycetota; class Planctomycetia; order Planctomycetales; family Planctomycetaceae; genus SXXK01. The sequence goes on along the minus strand of JBBQSE010000287.1, from coordinate 559 downwards.
AAACCCCTCATTGGTGCCACGTTACCACTTTCGGAAGCAGCCCAGGCACATCAGCTTCAGGAAGACAACACTCTGAAGTCGGCGGGCACCCTGACCGGAAAAATTGTGCTGAAACCAGCCTTATGATTTCCATTGACGAACTCACGTTTACTTATGGCGACGGCAAATTTCGGTTGCGGATTCCGCGACTGACGCTCGATGCCGGTCGGTCGGCTGTGATCGTGGGTCCGAGCGGGTCGGGTAAAACGACGCTCCTGCATCTGATCGCCGGAATCCTGCACGGGGCGGGCGGAAAAATCACGGTTGGCGGCACGCACGTGAATCAGCTGAATGACAAAGAGCGGCGGCTCTTTCGACTGCAAAACGTTGGTCTTGTCTTTCAGGATTTCCAGCTGATCGATTATCTCAACGTGCTGGACAACGTCCTGCTGCCATGCCGCATTCATCCGTCTGTTACGGTGACACCCGATCTGCGAGATCGCGCGGAATCGCTGTTGCACGGCGTCCGCATGGCTGAGTTTAGACGTCGTTCTGTGACGCGATTGTCGCAGGGAGAGCG
>JBBQSE010000286.1:0-10870 GCA_038214195.1 Planctomycetales bacterium | reverse complement strand
GAAGAGTTTGCAAAAGTGTTCCGCCAGCAACGCGACATCGTCACCTCGTTCACGCAGTGGTGGCAGTGTGATCGTGTAAACGTTGAGTCGATAGAAAAGGTCGCCTCGAAATTCACTCTTGCGGATCATCTCTTCCAGATCACGATTCGTCGCGGCCATCAGCCGGACGTCGGTTCGAATCGTTTCATTGCCCCCAACGCGCTCGAATGTCTGATCCTGCAGCACGCGGAGGATTTTGGTCTGCATGAGAGACGTCATGTCCCCGATTTCGTCGAGAAAGAGAGTGCCACCGGAACATTGCTCAAACTTGCCGATGCGCTTGCGTTCCGCCCCGCTGAACGAGCCTTTTTCGTGGCCGAACAGCTCACTTTCCAGCAGATTTTCAGGAATGGCCGCGCAGTTGATCGCCAGGAAAGGCTGTTTCGAACGCTGACTGTAATTGTAGATGGCGCGAGCGATGACCTCCTTGCCGGTTCCACTTTCGCCGAGAATCAGGACCGTTACATTTTGGGACGCCACGCGCCCAATTGCTCTGTAAACTTCCTGCATGGCAGGACAGTTACCAATCAGCAGGTCGCCGCTGGCGGGTGCCGAGGTGTCGCTGGGCACCATCGCCGGCGTTCGCATCAGGCGACTTGTTTCCGCTGCGGACTCGACGAGCGGAATCAGCGTTTCCGGATTGAACGGCTTGACAATATATTCAAATGCCCCGGCCTGCATGGCATGAATGGCAGTCCCGGACGTGCCCTGCCCGGTCATCAGAATGACGGGCACGCGGGCATCGGCTTCATGCATCTGGTGAAACAATTCCAGTCCGGACATGTCCGGCAGACGAATATCCGACAGAACAACATCCGGAGACTCAGACTGAAACAACCTCAAGGCATCAGTCGCGTTTGTCGCAGTGATCAATTCATAATTTGGCTGCGGAAAAGCGAACCGAAAGCATTCGAGGATCAGTTTTTCGTCATCAACAACAAGTAGCTTTGTCATACATCTTTCTTTCCGGGCACGGCTAATTGGGCAGCGCCAGTTTTGGCGAACATCGAGCGTTTTTGCAACCCGAAGCGTTAGCGAGGGATTGTGCCTAACTCGTTCCCTCGCTTACGCTTCGGGTTACTACTTCACACAAACTGGCGCTGTCCAATTAATGTCGCGACACCAAATTGTTTTCCCTGTTCGAGCTGGAGGAGTTCTTCAGAGCTGCGCTGATTGCAAGCAGAAGTTCTTCGTCGGTGTATGGCTTTGAAAGAAATCCATCGGTGGCAATCATGCCACCTTTTCCCTGATCCGGTCTTCTCAAACCGCTGCTGGAGATAATTCGCAGATCTGAGCGGATCGATTTTAGAACTCGAATGGTTTCAGTGCCGTCAATTTCCGGCATCATCAAATCAACGATGGCCACATCGATATCGGCGTGATGCTGTTCAAAGATTTTAATCGCCGCAGCTCCGCCCAGCGCGGAGATCACGCGGAAACCGTGCAGCTCCAGTGTGGCGGCGGCCATCTGAAGAATCGATTCTTCATCGTCCACCAGAAGAATCTGTCGGCCCATACCGACGGGCAAAAGTTTGTCATGCGACTGTGCCGCATGTCCGGTTTCCACCTGACAGGCCGGAATATAAAAAGTGAAATTTGTGCCCCGTCCCGGTTCGCTGTAGACCGAAAAATTTCCGTCGTGACTCTTCACGATCCCCATGCAGGTTGCCAGTCCCAGTCCGGTTCCCTTGCCCTGGTCCTTCGTCGTGAAGAACGGATCGAAGATCCTTTCGAGGATATTGAAAGGAATGCCTGTGCCTGTGTCAGTCACTGCAACTCGCACGTAGCGACCAGGCGGCAATTGTGTGTGACTTGATCGTTTCGTCAATGTCGCGTTCGCCGTTTCAAAAGTCAGCACGCCACCTTTTGGCATCGCATCGCGGGCATTGATGGCGAGGTTCATGAGCACCTGAGACAGCTCAGTCGTATCAGCCATGATCGGCCAGAGCGACTCGGCCACAATGGTCCGCACGGAAATTCCAGGTGTCAGAGTATGCCGCAGAATTCCGCAGGCCTCAGCAATCAGGGAATTCACGTCCACGGATTCGCGGGCTCCGGATGTGCCACCGGCAAATGAGAGCAACTGGCGAATCATACTCGCGCCACGATCAGCGCTGGAAACAATCGTATCGATCAGACCGGCACCCTGCTCATTGCCGCTGTAATTCCTCAGCAGCCGGGCTCCCATCGTAATCGGCGTCAGAATATTGTTCAGATCGTGCGCGATGCCACTGGTCAGCGTTCCGATACTTTCCAGCCGCTGCGAACGGCGTTCGATTCGTTCTCGCTGTCTTTGGTCCGTGATGTCGATATCGATGACGAGTTGTGAGGCGGGATTTCCCTCGCTGTCGACGATCAGTGATCTGCGAGATTCAAGCAGCCGCACGCGTCCACTCTTGGTCGTGATTTCCCGTTCCCCGACCCAGACGCCATTCTTCAGCAGTTCCTCAAGAATCTGAGATTCTGCCTGCTGTAATGAATTCGAAAACAGGGACGCTGCCTGACGTCCTACGGTCTCCGACGCTTCCCAGCCAAACAAATTCTGAGCACCTTCGTTCCATGTGAGAATCTTGTCATTCAGATCCCGAATGTGAATCGAGTCGCGGATGCGGGCCAGAATAGCCGTCTGTTCTCGCAATCTCGCTCGACCGGTTTCGCGTTCGGTCACATCCCGCAACATGACTGTGAACAACAATTCTCCGTCGATGACTGAGCGTGAAACCACGGCCTCGGCCGGAAACTGACTTCCGTCGGCTTTCACAGCAAGGATAATCTGGCCGTTGTTGACGGGATTTCGCGCCGTGGAGATTGAGACGGACGGATTCATCAGTGCCGCGAATTTGGAGCGGTAAGGCGGTGCCACAAATTGCTCAAACGGCTGTCCCTGAACATCACTTCCGCTTCGCTGAAACAGACGCTCGCCCACCGGATTCAGCATCACAGTGTGACCAGCATGATCAACCGCAACGACGGCGTCCATTGAGGCATCAATGACCGCGACGTGCCGGGCGCGCTCTCTCCGCAGTTTGATGACGGCTCTGTTCCGTTCTTCTCGTTCGCGATTTGTCACCACTGCGGCGGCGAGGAATGTCCCGAGCGTCAAAATCAGACCGGTTGCGAGCATCAGTTCGTGGCGGCCTGCAAGCTGGCTTGAAAGTTGATGCAGTTCATTCAGTTCTTCGTCATGAATTGCCAGAATATCACGGACGGTGGTCTCGATTTCTTTCATCAGCGAAATTCCGCGGTCGGTGACGACGATGTTCCTGGCTTTCAAAAAAGCCTCTTCATCAGAACCATCGCGTCGTGCTTCGATCGTTTCCTCGATTTCAGCCTGCCTGCCCGAAATCAGGTTCTCAAGTTGTGCCAGTCGTTCAGGCATCAGGTGGCCGGTTTCGCTGTGCTGTTTGAGCGACGCCAGGTGTTCGCCAATTTCCGAAACCCCCGCGTGAAACGGTGCCAAGTATTTGTCATCACCGGTGATCAAATAACCACGCTGGCTATTTTCCGCCTCCTTAATGGCGGAGAGAACGGAGCGTACACGACTCTGAATCTGGGAATGTCGCAGAATCTCGTCGCTGTTGTCCGCAGCCTGCCGAGCGGTATGAACCCCAATACCGCACAAAACGATCACTCCGATCGCCGCGAACGAAAGTAGTGCGTTCACCCAGGTGGAATTGTTGGACAACGACGGCATAGGAAAATTCGGTTAATCAAGATGCGTGTTTAGCACGGAGGGTAAGACATGCGTTTTACCCTTGAGTTTCTCGCGATTGTAGTCGTTTCGCGACGTGCTTCTGCAAAGTCATCGGCACGGCAAATGCAGAAAGTGTTCCATTCGCAACCCACGTGCCTTCATTTGCGAATTGCATTATTGGACTTCAGTCATGATTTGTCTTGCCATGAATACATCGTCAGTGATTGAAAGCTACGACTCAGCATACGACAAATGGCTGGTGTGTGACTGGCCAACGGTGTTCGGTGCCTTGAAATTGAACCTCATGGGGCTCAGTGCTGTTCAGGCGGATCGGCTGGCAATTGCCACCAGCGGGCAGGAATCCAGCGAATGGAGAAAAGCCGCCAGCTGGCTGAGAAGAGTCGAAGCGGACGCCGCCAAAGCGCAGGAATTGGCCACTCAGGCAAGAGATGCGTCACTCCGAAATGAGCACTTGCGTGCCATTGACCTGATCGATCAGGCCTGCCAGCTGGAAGCAGCCTGGCACCAATCGCTGGTCTGGCATCCACTGTCATTGGCTGTTCAGGCCGAAAGTCAGGCGATTCACTAGAAATCTGGTCATTTGCGACAAGAATCCGGTCTTGCTTGTTTGTAGTCCAGCCTTCAGGCAGTCTCTGCAAAGACAGTCGAAGTAGCGCTAACTTCCGCCTGAAGTCGGGACAACGAACACGCATCAAAATCGCCCTCGGCATTTCCAAAGGACCGTCATGCTTCGCGTGCCAATTTGGTTCCGGGGCGCTCAGTATGTGCGGTTGGCTGCCAATCCAGATGGACTAATTCGTTGATTCCACTGCCAAGTTCCCGGCTCGAAAACCAGTAAAAACGCGGCAAATTTCGAACCTTGATACCAATTCGGCAGAAATTGCCTATTTTCGGCACACGACATGCCGTACCGTGATTGGTGACTTTAGCAATCCTCTGGAGAGATGACATGCTCGTGCTATCAAGGAAGTTGGACGAATCCATATTCATCGGCGGAAATATCGAAGTTGTGATCCTGGAAGTCCGGGGTGGCGTTGTCCGCATCGGCATCAAGGCACCGCGAGAAGTCCCCATCGTTCGCGGTGAAATTCCCCGGCGAGTGATGGCCGCCGGTGCTCAGCAGGTTCCAACAGAGACACTTGCGACTGTTGCCATGCGTTCGTCGAGCCCTGAAACAGAACAACGTAGTTCTCAACTGCTGCATAGCTTCTGCGAACGCAGAAAAGCGTGGCGAACGCCAAACATCGAACCTTCCTCGCCTGCGATTACAGTCACTGAACAAGGCGTCCTGAGCTACGGTTAGCAAAACGTTCGCAAGATTCCTCTCCATTTTTCAGCGTCTGATTTTCATCTATGACCCACGATAAGCATAAACATGATCGTCATCACCATAGTGATCACAACCGTCCGCCGCGAAAGTATCACAAAGACTGGCGATTGTGGCTGGCTGTGGTGCTGATGCTCCTCGGGATGATCATCTACGTCGTCACGCTGGATGAATCTCGGCCCCTGGGCGGAAACGACGCGAATCAACCCGTTCCAGCAGTCTTGCCGGACGCACAATAAGGTGAGCAGCGGAAAAGGATTTACCAGGACCAGACGCGAGCGAGTGTCTGCGGAACTCACTCCGTGGGACATCAGAACTAAGGCCATGGTCGAGACCGCTCGGTCTCTTGGGTAGCCGAACGCATGAGAGTTCTGCCTTGTCATCGACTGCGAGGGACGTTGGCGTCAGTAGAGCCTATTTTTATAGGAATCCTCGATTTCCCGGTTCAACGACTCGACGGTCTCATCGGCGATCCTTGTCTGATCGATTAGCAGTTCCGCGAAGCAAGGCAGCGCCGGCCTGTGAGCGCAGACGGCATTGTCCCACAACCGCGAGCGGATGATGGCCTTCGCGCACTGCAGGAAGCATTCTTCGACCTCAACCGCGATCTCAACCAGAGGCTGCACACCCGCCACGGTCAACGACGCCAGGAGATCGTTATCTCGAATCAGGCAGGCCCGGCCATTGATGCGCAATGTTTCGCCCAGCCCTGGGATCAGAAACAATAAACCGACGCGTCCCGTCTCCATGATGTTTCGCATACTGTCGGCCCGTCGGTTACCGCGACGTTCAGGAATCAGCAGCGTCTTTGCATCCAGAAGTTTGACCAGACCGTGCGCATCACCGCGAGGCGAAACATCGCAACATCCATCACGTCCAAACGTCCCAAGCAACAGGAATGGCGACTGAGAAATGAACGACTGCATATGACAATCGAGTTCCGACAATTGCTTCTTCAAGACCAACTCGCTGGGAACGCCGATCAGTTCCGTGAGTTCATCCACGGATGTGACTACACGTTGAAAACGATCAAGGCTCATCATCAAAGCTCCGGCAGATGGGTCCTGGTGCAACCAATGAATTGCGGCGTGCTGGTATTCTATGGTGTGGCTAGGCCCGCTCGTCGCCCTGGGCACCATCGTACACACGGATCAGCACAAACTCCCGACGAATAAAAAAATCATCGTTCGTGATCGTTTCATCGCCAAAGCCGATCCAACGTTCGAACGTATTGAAGAAAGCAAACTGGTTCACATATCCGACCTTTCTGGCAATACTCACTATCGAACTGTCAGTCGCGATCAACAACTGGACAAAACGACCGTTCGAAAGGAAAATCAGGGCTGTTGAACGAATTGTAAATGCGCGAGAACAGAGCAATCATCAACGAGTCGGAGAAATGAGGGTTCTCCGGTCACATATACGCAACAAGGAATAAATCAATGGCGACGATCGCGGTCTTAGGAACACTCGACAGCAAAGGACACGAACACGCATTCGTGGCCGCTTGTATTCGAGAGCATCGCCACGACGCCCTGCTGATAGATGTCGGCACGGGTGCTGATCCGCAGGTCGCGCCTGATATCACGCGCTATGACGTGGCAGCGGCGGGAAACATCGAATTGTCTGAGTTGATGGCTCGGAAGGATCGTGGCGAGTGCGTTACGGCGATGGCTCTGGCGGCACCACGGCTGCTGAGTCAGCTTCAAAAACAAGGACGGATTGACGGCGTCATTTCCCTTGGAGGTAGTGGTGGTACTGCCATTGCGACGGCTGCCATGCGAGCCCTGCCGATTGGCTTTCCCAAGGTGATGGTCTCGACGCTCGCCAGCGGCAATACCGCGCATTACGTCGGAACGAAAGACATTACGATGATTCCCAGCATTGTGGACGTGGCTGGCCTGAATCGCATCTCCAAAACGATTTTCAGCCGTGCTGCTGGAGCCGTCTGCGGGATGGTTGATGCGAAGGTTACTTCAGACGATGACCGTCCATTAATCGTCGCGAGCATGTTCGGCAATACCACCGATTGCGTGAACGCCGCGATCCCTCTGCTGGAAGTGGCCGGCTACGAAGTCCTCGTTTTTCACGCGACAGGTGCTGGCGGCCGCGCGATGGAGTCACTGATCGAAAGCGGCATGGTGGCTGGAGTGCTGGATATCACGACGACCGAATGGGCAGACCAACTTGTGGGCGGAGTTTTGTCAGCCGGTACTGAGCGACTGAATGCTGCGGGCAAGGCGGGCGTTCCGGCAATCGTCGTTCCTGGTTGCCTCGACATGGTGAATTTCGGAGCACGCGACTCTGTTCCCGCGAGATTTGCAGATCGCAAATTCTACGTTCATAACCCGCAAGTGACGTTGATGCGAACGTCGCCGACCGAGTGCCATGATCTTGGACGTGTGATTGCCGAAAAACTGAACGCATACACCGCTCCAGTCTCCGTGCTGATTCCGCGGAAGGCGATCAGCGTGATCAGCGCAGCGGGGCAACCGTTTTATGATCCGGAGGCAGACGAAGCACTATTTGAATCGCTGACTGGCACACTGCGTGACAGCATCCCCGTCGAATGGCTGGACTGTGAAATCAACGACGTTGAATTCGCAGAGGCGTGCGCGAAAGCGTTGTTAAAGAACGTAGCACAGGCTGCGAGCCTGTAATCGAGGTCGTACAGACTGGCAACCTGTGCTATGGGAAAACCAATTGGAAGAAATGTAACCGTTCACGGGTCGGTGAGGAGTTGTGGTGCGGTCTTGCCGTGCAGGCTTGCATCGACGGTCACGCATTCGGCAATAAAAGGCATTGGTGCGGAACAACGCGTCAGGGGTCGAGATCTGAGCGACATCATCGAGGTCGATGACTTGTATTATGTCCGGTGTTCAACGGGGCAGATCTCGCCGGGATTATGATGCAACCGTCTGGTAGGCGACCTCGAACGATGGTCACCACAAGTGGCCCGAGAAGGGGGTGGCACTTGCCAAAGGTGTCGATGGACATTGGTTGGTAGCGGTCGCCTGATGTATGCGGATTTGCGTCGCCGCGCATCAATGCAGTGGAAGTAATCAGCCACCAGGCAGTTGACGGAAGCTGCAGAGTCGCCGACGTTGGAGCGTAGCGAAACCCCGGCGTATTTTCATGTGTCACATCGAACTTTCCGGGGCTTCCTTCGCTGCGCTCCGTCCAGCCCCGGCCACCCTGCCGCGTCTCCGCTGAACTGGGATTTGAACCCGGGCGGAATCACGTCAACTCGCAGGTCAACACGTCTCGCCGCCAGCGTTAAATGCTTAATTGTTGTGCGACCCGTTACGATTCAAATTCGTGTACCCAATGGCCTTGAGCCTGCAATAAGCATTGAATCGCCTCGGATGTAGATTCCGTATTGAATACATCGTCATCACCGCCGAAGTACACAGCATATGTAGGGGCCGGATCAGGGTGAGCTCGGGCGCGAGACACATAGGCTACGCCGAGACAGCGATCACCATCATAGAATGCAACACGGACGTAACCATCTTCGATGATTTCGAGCCTCACATTTGGAGTTGTCGTGGATGACGACTGGAGAGCCTGAGTAGCGAGTACACGGAGTTGCGCGAATTGCCAATCACCGTCCCAATCCTCATGCCATCCGGGTGACATCCACGTTTCGGGGTTGGACTCATCCATTCGGTAGGGCCGCACAATAAATGAATTGTCTGACAAGTTGTCGCACAGTCACGCATTTGTGCGAAAGCAACTCAACAAATATTAATGCGTAGGCGAGAATCGTCAAATCGGCGGGGTGGCCGGGGTTGGAGCGTAGCGAAACCCCGGCGTGTTTTCAAGTTGCACATCGAACTTTCCGGGGCTTCCGTCGCTGCGCTTCGTCCAGCCCCGGCCACGCTGTCGTTGCCAAAGCGTGAAGTTGATCGCGTAGCGACCGTGCGTAAAAACCATGTTAGCCGCCGGGCAGTTCGATCGAGTCTTGATGCCCCTGAATTACCGAACGAATCTGTTCAGTAACTGCGTCGAATTCTACGTGAATCCAAAGCTCGCCAGTTGATGCGCCACCGCCCATGCCGCCACCAACAACAGAGCCGACAGCTTTGCGTTCGTAGTAGATTGAGGCACCTTCGTTTTCGTTGCACGACCAAGCCTCGGAGTCTAGATCGAGCAACAATTGGTGTAATACTTCCGTTGAACATTGAATCATGGATGCGGGAACGACCGCGTAGATTTGACCGCCCCAATCGCCATGCAGAATTGCAACGCCATCGGCATGGCGACGAGCATCGTCCAGCGTCTTGAGCGGATGAAACGATTTGCCATGCGCGTCCGCCAACAATCGCCGAACAGGACTCTCGTGTTCAGGGATGTCTGAGTGGGAGGCCATTTGATTCCGATCGGTGTAATATTGCTCGGCGCTTGCCAGTCGAAGTCCCGCTCATCCGGCCTTCGGCCACCTTCTTCCCCGATCTCGGGGGAGAAGGGACTGGGAGACGATTATCCTGCGACAAGTTTCTCAAACGCTTCTCTTTGTTCAATCAGCGCGGCCACTTTGTCAGCGGGGTCAGTGTGAGCCTCCAGCAGAATCCAGCCAGCGTAGTCGATGCCCTTGAACAGTTTGAAGAGTTCCTTGTATGGATAGTCGCCGAGTGTCAGTTCTCGCACATGACAGGTCGCTCCGAAACGATCCTGCACCAGATCGAAATTGTGTTTCAAGCCCTCGCCATTCAGGTCTTCTCCGTTAGAATTCCAGCAAACCGCGACGTTGGGATGATCGGCGACATCGAAAATGGCCTTGATCACTGGCAGTTCGCAGGTTCCGGTACCGTGTACTTCGACTCGAATCTGCTGGCCATATTGCTGACCGTACTCGGCCACTTCGTTGAGGGCTTTTCCGATTTGCTCGATCGTCTGCTCGCGAGGCACATCTTTCACAAATCCGTTCGGCTTCACTTTGACTCCCGAACCGCCGCAGTCGTGCATGAGCTGAATGTACTGTTTTGTGAGTTCGATATTGGCCTTCACTTTGGCCGGATCCGCCTCGTGGAACTGCGCGTTCGATCCATAGCCAATCAATTCGACGGGACTCGCTTCGAATCGCTTGCGGACCTCATCTCGCTCCGCTTTCGAAAGCGATGGCTCAACGGCGTGTCGGTGTTCGGTTCGCAGTTCGACGCCAAGCACGCCTGATTTTTCACAGGTCTCGATGAGCGTCGGCAGGTCCATATCCTTGCCCCATTGATATGTCACCAGTCCGAAACTCATGTTACTGGCAGACTTCTCATCATCAAGTCCGCGTGTGAGCGGACCAGCTCGCAAATCGCCGGAGCCTGGAAGCCCCGAAAGAACAGCAGTGGCCGCACCTGCTGCGGACGCAAGAAGCATCGATCGGCGAGTCTGTGGAGGCATGAAACGATCCTTTGCAAACACTGAAATAGAAGACAGCGACGAACCCGGTGGATATGATACTGTCTGAACGGATTTCGTGACACCGAAACAGGAATCAGGCATGACACGGTTGACATCACTTTCCTGCACACAGCTCAAACCTGCGGAAACGAAATAGGCTTGGCTGGACAACGCCAGTTCGCGATTTGCTTACTGCGATTATCCCCTTTCCCCCCGGCTCACAATCAACCAACTTCAATCGTCATCCACTGGGGGTAAGATCTGGGGCGAGGGGGCGAAACATTGTCTTCCTGCTTCACAATTCCCGTACAACCCAAGCCCCCTCATCCGGCCAGCGGCCACCTTCTCCCCCGATTTCGGTGGAGAAGGGACTTATGTCAAAATACCCCTCGTAC
>JBBQSE010000285.1:0-10877 GCA_038214195.1 Planctomycetales bacterium | reverse complement strand
CCGGTGATGTAGTCTTCCGTGCGTTTTTCTGATGGTGATGTGAAGATTTTCATAGTGGGGCCGGTTTCGACAAGGATGCCCTTGTAGAAAAACGCCGTCTGATGGCTGACGCGTGACGCCTGCTGCATATTGTGCGTGACAATGACAATCGTGTAATTGGCGCACAGCTCTCCGATCAGATTTTCGATCCGATCCGTGCTGGCGGGGTCCAGAGCCGACGCCGGTTCGTCCATCAAAATGATCTTCGGGTTAGTCGCAAGCGTTCTGGCAATGCACAGTCGCTGCTGCTGTCCACCGGACAATGACATTGCCGACGTTGTCAGGCGATCTTTGACTTCATCCCACAGTGCGGCTCTCTTCAGGCAATCTTCAACAAGATCCGCAAGCCTGGCTCGATTCTTCTCGCCGGATACCCGTGGTCCGTAGGCGACATTGTCGAAGATGGACTTCGGGAATGGGGTGGACTTCTGAAAAACCATGCCCACATGTTTTCGCAGCAAAACCACATCCACCGCCGGGGCCATGATGTTCTGCCGCTCCACCAGAATCTCTCCGAGGCAGCGAGCCCCTTCAATCAGGTCATTCATCCGATTGAGCGTTCTCAGGAATGTACTTTTTCCACAACCCGAGGGGCCAATCAAAGCGGTGACCGAGCGTTCCGGAACCGTCAGCGATACATCAAACAGCACCTGATGCTCGCCGTAGTAGAAGTTCATATTTCGGACCTCAATCGCGGCCGAATGCTCGGACATGTCGAGATCTCGATCGACACCGGCGACGGACGGGGGTACGGATCCTGGAGAAATTTTGGGCATGATCAATAAAGTCCGGGAGGCACTTAATCTCTGGGCCAATGTGGAATTCGGTGTGACGCAAATCGCTGTCAACGGAAACGTGTTACCACTTAAGTCTTCTGCTGGCGTAATGCCGAACGACCATCGCCACGGCATTGATTGATAACAAAACCACCAGCAGGACAACGATTCCCGATGCAGCCACGGCGGTGAAGCGGTCATCAATCTGCTTCGACCAGTCGTAGATCTCGATCGGCATCGCGGTATATTGATCAAGAGGCGCGGCCAGCACCTGCGAAGGACGTGTAATGAGTTTGATGGGCGTATCAATGCCGCCAGGCACCATCGTCGAAAACGTCAGCGCTCCCAGCATAATCAGCGGAGCCGCTTCACCGATCGCCCTTGATGTTGAGAGAATCACGCCGGTGGAAATTCCCGGCAACGCTGCAGGGATGACCTGCCTCCAAATCGTTTGCCAGCGAGTAGCGCCGAGTGCCAATGACGCCACTCGAATGGAACCTGGAACCGAACGCAGCGCTTCCTGAGATACCGTAATGACGGTCGGCAGAATCACCAGTGTCAGCGTCAGTGCGCCGACCAGGACATTGTCGTCGTAGATTGGAAGTTTCGACATACGCACGCGAAAGAGACCCAGCACGTTAATCACATGTTGACCGTCAAACAAGACCTTCAGCATCGCGGCCGTCGAGCGAAAGACCGTGTACCCGAGGATTCCATAAACGATCGATGGCACGCCGGCCAGATTGGAAAGATTCGTCTTGATCAGGCGTACCCAAAAATTGTCCGTGGCAATTTCTTCGAGATAGACCGCAGACCCGATACCGACGGGTACTGAAAAGAACGCGGTCAACAGGATTAACCAAAACGAGCCCCATAGTCCAGCCAGCATTCCAGCCTTAGCAGGATTCGTCGAATTCGTGTTGTACAGGAAATCTGGTGCCAGACGATCAACGCTGCTCCAGATGATGGCTACCAGCAATACGACGAGTACACCCAGCGAAGCATAGGTAACAACTCGACACGTCCAGGCAAAGATATGCGAAATGAACAGTCGGACTCGAATCTGCCGATCAGCCCCTGAAACAAAACTGGTCGGCTCTGATTTGGCCGTCGGAATCAATGCCGCTTCGACACTGCTCATTGATACACCTCACGGTAACGCCGCAGGATCCAGCCGGAGATCAGATTGATCGAAAGCGTAATCACAAACAGGGCGATTCCGACCGCGTAGACACTCATGCGGCTGATCGAATCTGCCGCGCTGTCGCCAGTGCTCGCATGGACCATAAACCCGGTAATCGTCTGGGCACCCTGCAGCGGATTCAGCGTTGCGATTGGCATTTGCCCGCCGGCGATTGCGACGGCCATTGTCTCGCCGATCGCTCGCGAAAAAGCAAGCAGGAAGGCGGCAAGAATTCCCGAGAGGGCCGCCGGCACCACCACCCGCACAGAAACGTCAAACCGCGTGCTTCCCAGAGCATAGGCTGCTTCCCGCAAACTGCGCGGCACAGATCGAATCACGTCTTCACTGAGTGAAGCAATCAGTGGCGTCACCATGAGTCCAACCACGATCCCAGCGCTCAATACATTGAAAGTACCCAGACTGACCCCGAAGAGTTCAAAAACGGGTTTCAAAATCCAGGGGGTAATGAATTTCAGCGCGAAAAAACCGTAGATCACGGAGGGAATCCCGGCAAGGATTTCCAGGAATGGTTTGATCAGCTCTCGTTCCCGTGGCGCGGCGTATTCGCTCATATAGATCGCTGCGCCCAGCCCTGCTGGAACGCTGACCAATGATGCGATTACGGCGACCATCATTGTGCCAGACAACAGCGGAATGATGCCAAACCGGCCCGCTGGGCCATCCACCGGTTTCCAGTGGGTGTCCGTAAGAAACTCCCACAACGAAACACGTTCAAAGAATGCCGTTTTCGCCCCCGGTGCGTAAACGGCATTGGTCAGCAGCACGAGAATAATTGCCGCCGTGGTAAACACGGACAACGCCGCGCACAGAAAAAGTGCGATCTGAATCAGATTCTCGTGACGTCGAGAAACCCGCTGGCTGGCCCATGTTGGTGATGTTGATTCTGCCATACAGTGATCTGCGAATCGTAAAGAATCTCAACTCAGCAGCCTGGCCGTTGGTGCAAGGTTTCTGCGGCGTGGTCATCGACCACGGGTTAAACTGTTCAGCAAACAATAATGGCTGGAGGTGTGGCTGACTACTTGGTCGCCGCCTCAAAGGCGTCACGGCTGACCTGCAGTTGTTCCTCACTGATATCCACGTAACCAACGCTGCTGACTTGCTTTTGACCTTCATAAAGGAACATTCGCACGAAGTCCTGCACTTCCTGGCGAGCCAATGATGACTTCTTGACGTAAATGAACAAGGGGCGAGACAGCGGCTTATACTGGCCGGATTTTACCGCCTCAGCAGTCGGCGCTACACCGTCAGCCGGATCTTCAGTCGGAGAGATCTTCAGTGCCTTTATCTTGTCTGTGTTGGCGAAGTAATACGCGCAACCAAAGAACCCCATCCCGCCCTTGTCGCCTGAAATTCCGATGATTGTGATATTGTCATCCGCGCTTGGGCTGTAGGCTTCCCGAATGGAGTCTTCTTTTCCGTTGATGACTTCTGTGAAGTAGTCAAACGTGCCGGACTCCTCGCCAGGACCAAACAGGACGAGCGGAATTTCGGGCCACGATGCATCAACATCTTTCCAGGTCTTGACTTTACTGCCTGGTCCCCAGATTTTCTTGAGCTGAGCGACTGTGATGGAATCCACCCAGTCATTTTCTTTGTTCACGCAAACTGTCAGACCATCAAGGGCAATTTTTAGCTCAAGCAATTCAATCCCGTTCTTTGCACAATCGGCTTTCTCTGAATCCTTGATCGGACGAGAAGCGTTGGCGACGTCAATTCCGCCTCCTGCCATCTCCTTCAAACCCGTCCCTGTGCCGGTCTTCTTGAGTGCCACCTTAACATCGCTGAACTGGCTTTGGAATTCCTCAATAACGGCTGCGGAAATCTGATAGACCGTGCTGGAGCCATCAACCTGGATTCGGGTTGATCCACCGCTGCCTGTCGTGCCAGCCGGGGCCGTCGCGGGCGTGACTCCCGCTGTGCCAGCGTCCTCAACGGAGCAACCCATTTCGCCAAACGACAGGGCCAGGAGACTCAGAACTGCGAACGCTCTTCGACTGTAACTCATCCAAACTCATCCTTTTTCAGTGATCATTGCGGGAGCCGACAGCGTCAGAAATACACTGCCGATGCGGACCTTTATGGGAATCAGGAACTGCACCTGGATCGATATCCTATTGGTCAGCGGCAAGATTCGCAGGGAATTCAACGCGGCAATTGTTAAGAAAGAGCGAACTCTGCGAACGTGGCAGCGTATTTCTCGTTCTCAAATTATTAAGACGAAGGACGAGCGGCGATGCAGAAGCCACTTTTGTCTGGGAATCAATCCACAAGAACATATCCTGTAAGGACTTGCGGAGATTTCACATTCTCGGGAATTCCACCCGAAATTCGCTGCCCTGCCCGAGAGTGCTGGTCACAGAAATCGTTGCACCCAAAGACTGACAGAGGTGCTTAACAATTGCCAAACCCAGGCCGGTCCCACCGCGCTCACGAGACCGATCTCGATCGACCCGGTAAAACCTCTCAAAAATCCGGCCCAGAACTTCCTCCGGAATGCCAGTGCCGGTGTCACGCACAATCAATGTGGGTGCCGAGTCGACCGCTTTCAGTTCCACAGTGACCTTCCCGCCCGCATCCGTATGTTTTAGCGCGTTATCGACAAGGTTGCAGAGAATGGTTTGCACGGCCTGATCGTCAGCGACGATCGTCATTTCTTTCGTTCCGGTCAGTACAAGAGTTACGGCTTTTGTGTCCGCGACGGTCTGAAAACCGCGGAGCGCGTCCTGAGCAACAGCAAAGACGTCAACCGGCTCAAAGTGCAGTAACTGCTGACCAGATTCGACGCGTGCCAACTGCAACATACCAATAATCAACTGCAGCAGCCGTTCAGATTGTTCATTGATCTGCTTCAGGAACCGTTCTGCTGCAGTCGGATCAGAGAGGGCACCGTCCAGCAGCGTGTCCGTGCAGGCCTGAATGACTGTCAGTGGCGTTTTCAGTTCGTGCGACACGCCACTCACAAAATCACGCCGCATTGCTTCCAGTCGCCGGATCTCCGACACATCACGCACGACCGCCACCGCTCCGGCATGCGGTCCCGTCAAAATCGGAATCACGACGAGTGCCAGATGGGCGCGCTCGCGGGATGTACGGTACTCCAGTGTCTGCATCTTTTTTGACGTTAGCGCATCCTGAACCGTATCCAGAAACGCGGGAACTCGCACGGCCTCATACAATCGGTGTCCCACACCAATCACACGACTGATCCCAAGCAGCCGACGTGCTCCGGCATTCATGAATACGATCCGCTGTTCGGGATCAACGGCAATCACCCCTTCGACCATCGAATCCAGCACCGCAGACAACAAATTCGCCGAAGAACGTGCTTCCTGCTCGGCGACATGCAACGCATCAATACGGTCCTGCCGCTCTTCTTCCATGCGATGCAACGAGATTGCAACCTGCCCCAGTTCATCATTGCGCTCAGAAATGGCGAGCAGGATTTCCTCCCGTTGACTTTTCTCGATCGACGTGTGCAAATTCAACGAGATGGCCCGCAGTGGTCCAACCAGGCCCGCCGCAACAAAGCCCGCGCAGATGATTCCTATCAGCCAGGTGAACACCGCGACACGTATTGCCATCGACGTGACCGCATGATTTCCCGGTCGCTCATCCAGCGGAAGCACTGTGAGCAGCACTTCAACAGCGTCGCTGTGAGCCGAAATATCCAAAGCGTACGCCAACACTTCCGGTTCGCCGTTCTGGAGACGGATGCGTTTCATAGACTGGCCTGATCGCAACGCAGAGTTCACAACCGACTGAAGAACAGTCTCTGCAGGAGGCTCAACAGCAACACTGGTCAGTGTCCGGCAGTGTTTGTCCACAAGCCAAATCTGTTGTCCGTTAGGTGCCAGTTTCTGCTGCCATGAGGCGATCACACGCTGCGGTTCCTCACCAGACGCAAGCGCGTCACGAATCCAGTGCAGCGTCTGCTGCACATCCTGAATCCGTTGAGCATCCGCCTCGTCAGACAACTGTGTGCTTAACGCGATCAGAAGTCCAAACAGGGCCAGCAGCGACAAGGCTGCATAAAGCCCCAGGATCTTCCAGAAAAGCTGCGATTTGAGCCACTTCACGAATCACCGTTTGAAACCAGAAGCGAATTTCTTCCAAAGCCTGATTTTACCAGTGTGGCCTCGACTTTCCTGCGTACCGTCTGCAGACTTCAGGAAGTTAACAATCCTGACCGTCGCCAATTCCTGCAATCGGTCTTCACAATCTCCGGATCGCGAATATGAACGATTGTCTGGAGAGAATAAACTGTCAGAATCGGAAATTTGATGGCTGGTGCATTGAGAGTCCATCTTTTCGAGGGTTGTCTCCTTAGGTTCCACGCGGGCCGAACTCTGATTTCACACGTTTTTTGTTGCTTTGAACAATGACCGACAATCCCGATCAGCAATTCCCATTCACGCGGCTTCGTCGTAACCGTCGCACGGACTGGTCCCGCCGCCTAGTCCGGGAAAACCAGCTGACCGTCAGTGATTTGATCTGGCCGGTCTTCGTGGTGGAAGGCACCGGACAGGAAATTCCCGTCACGTCAATGCCCGGCGTCGTGCGGTTTTCGATCGACAAACTCGTGGATCAGGTCCGAACGGCCGCCGATCTGGGGATTCCCGCGATCGCCATTTTTCCCGTCACGCCACCGGAAAAAAAGACGCCGGACGGCGAAGAATCCGCCAACCCGGAGAATCTCATCTGCCGCGCGATGCGGGCAATTCGCGACGCGCAGATTCCCGTTGGTCTGATCGCCGACGTCGCCCTGGACCCGTACACAACTCACGGACAGGATGGACTTGTCCGAAACGGATACGTCGTCAACGATGAAAGCGTGGAGTCCCTCTGCCGCCAGGCCGTCAACCAGGCCAGCGCGGGCTGTGACATTATCGCGCCCTCCGACATGATGGATGGCCGCGTCCGGGCCATTCGTACGGCGCTCGATGCCGCCGGGTATGTCAATGTTCAGATCATGGCTTACTCGGCGAAATACGCATCGGCTTTTTACGGTCCGTTTCGAGACGCCGTGGGTTCCGCAAAGAATCTTGGCGGAGGCGACAAACGAACATATCAGATGGATCCAGCCAACACCGACGAAGCCCTGCGCGAAGTCGCGCTGGACATCAGCGAAGGCGCGGACATGGTGATGGTGAAACCCGGAATGCCCTATCTGGACATTGTGCGTCGCGTAAAGGAATCCTTCGGCGTGCCAACCTTCGCGTATCAGGTCAGCGGCGAATACGCGATGATCGCCGCCGCCGCCAACAACGGCTGGCTCAACCGCGACTCCACCATTCTGGAAAGCCTGCTCTGCTTCAAACGAGCGGGTGCCGATGGAGTGCTGACGTACTTCGCAGTCGAGGCGGCCAGGCTGATGCGATAATCTGCCCCAAGTTTCCTGGCGCGAAGCATTTTGCGATTGGTCGCAGAGCGACCGCATGATGGTAGCCGTGGGTTTCAACCCACGGAAACGTTCCGACCGTGCAGCCTGAGTCGCGGAGCGACGGTTGACGATTCGCGCCGGCGCGGGCATAAAGTCATTCGTCGCTCCGCGACTTTTCCGTCGTCCTCTACCACGTTCCGTGGGTTGAAACCCACGGCTACCGTCAGATGTCGCTCCGCGACTGGGGCCGTTTGAATTAATCCTGCGTCGGCGTTTATCCGCATTTGCCGATTCGCTTGACCCAGGCTGATGTTCAAGAGCATTTCAGGCTCAGTCGCAGCGTGATCGTGAAGCGATAACTCCTGACCTCGCCATCACGATCCAGCGACAGACACCATTGCTTCCCCAACCGCAATCGGTATCTTAAGGGTGGGCAACGTTTTGCATCGAGCGGTTTGTGATTGTCTCACGCGCCGCCACGCGCTAGCGGGCTGTTGATTTAGTGAGCGGCAAGGCGCTAGCCGCCGGTTTTCCCCAATATTTTTCCAACAATTACCGGCGGCTAGCGCCTTGCCGCTGACAATTTTCGACTATATCAACACCCCGCTAGCGTCGTGTTTTGTCATCGGGACAGTCATGAGTAAGACGATCTTTCTATCAACGGTGACTGGCGAGTTCCTCGATCTGCGGCGGCGGTTGGCGGGGCTGGTCATGCGGACTCAGCGGGTGCATGTGCGGCATCAGGATGAGTTCGTGCAGCGTGGTGTGCTCACCTTGCACATGCTGGAAGAGGAAATCCGGCAGTCGGATCTGGTCGTGCATGTCATCGGGGCGAAGACGGGGTGGATTCCGTCGGTTGAGCAGGTACACGAGTTCCTCCGGCGGCATCCTGACTTTGCCGTCCGGTTTGCGGATGTCGTCGAGGCGGCGCGGAAGGGCGAGGTCTCGGCGACGCAGTGGGAAGCGTGGCTGGCGCTTTATTTCGCCGCACAGGGGCAGGCGATCCGCTTGTGCCCGTATGAGTCGATCGATTCGCGCGGCGCGCGTGAACCGAACCAGGCCGCGCATGTCGCACGGCTCAAACAGCGCGAAGTCCATCCGAAAGAAGCCGCGTCGGAACATGATGTCATCGTTGAAGTTCTGCTCACGCTCATCGAACTCGGTTACCTCACAAAGGCCGAATCGCAGCGGATCGTCTCGCTGCCGCTCGCGTCGCTGGGGGAGTTGTTCAAGGGGCGTGAGGAATTTCTGGAGACTGTGCGGAACCGGCTGCGGAAAGGACATGTCTCGGCGATTGTGGGGGCGCAGGCGGTGCATGGCTTGGGAGGACTCGGCAAGACTCGGGCGGCGGTTGAGTATGCGTTGCGACATGCCGCCGAGTACTCGGCGCTGTTGTTTGTCTCGGCGGACCGGCCCGAGTCGCTCGCCAAGAATCTCGCCGAGCTGTCCGGGCCGCTGGTCCTGAACCTCCCCGAGCAGGACGTGAAGGAGCAGGCGGTCCGGTACGCCGCCGTGGTCGCGTGGCTGCAAAAGAACTCCGGCTGGTTCCTGATCCTGGACAACGTGGACGACGCCGAGACCGCGCGGGTGGTCGAGCAACTGTTGCCGCATCTGGGGGAAGGGCACGTCCTGATCACATCGCGGTTTGGCGAGTGGAGCGGCGGCGTTGATCGTCTCGACCTCGACGTGCTGACCCCAAAGGCATCGATCGAGTTCCTCGAACAGCGGTCGGCGAAGGGACGACGGATCGCGGCGGACGACAAGTCGGCGGTCGCGGATCTCGCCAAAGAACTCGACGGCCTGCCGCTGGCCCTGGAACAGGCGGCGGCGTTCCTCGTCGCGAAAGGGGAATCGTTCGCGGGCTACTTGTCGCGCTGGCGAGGACACGAGCGGAAAGTGCGGACGTGGCACGACGCCGATCGGATGCAATACCCGCGCAGCATCGCCGTCACGTGGGACACGTCGTTCGAACAACTCGAACCCGCCAGCCGCGCCCTCTTGAACATGCTGAGTTGGTACGCCCCCGACCCGATCCCCGTCGAAGTCTGGCAGACCGACGAAGCCGAACAAGCGATCGCCACCGCCACTCAGCGTCTGTCGCCCGACAGCGAGCCAGATGATGCCGAAGACGCCCGGGCCGGACTCGCCCGCTACGGGCTGATTCAGTGGGGGCCTGATCGCGCCGCCTTCAGCGTGCATCGCCTGGTGCAGGAAGTGACTCGCGAACACCTGACCGACAACGACTCGCGTGCCGCCTTGCAGTCCGCATTGGAGGTGCTCAACGCCTACCTCCCCGAAGACCCGCCCTCGTACGATGTTCGGTCGTGGCCGCGCTGGACCCCGATCCGCCCGCACGCCACCACGCTCATCGCCCATGCCGACCAGCACGGCCTCGCCCAACCGACGACCCGCTTGATGAACGATGTCGCCAATTTGCTGTACACGAAAGGTCTCTGGTCCGAGGCCGAATCGCTCTTTCGCCGCGCGCTGGTCCTCGACGAGCAAACCTTCGGTGCCGAACACTCCCGCGTTGCCCGCGACCTCAACAACCTGGCGCAGTTGCTCCAGGCCACGAACCGTCTGGCGGAGGCCGAGCCGCTGATGCGCCGGGCCCTGGCGATCGACGAGCAGTCCTACGGCGACCAGCATCCGAAAGTCGCCATCCGCCTCAACAACCTGGCGCAGTTGCTCGATGCCACGAACCGTCTGGCGGAGGCCGAGCCGCTGATGCGCCGGGCCTTGGCGATCGGTGAGAAGACCTTCGGCGAACAGCATCCGAAAGTCGCCTTGCGCCTCAACAACCTGGCGCTGTTGCTCAAGGCCACGAACCGTCTGGCGGAGGCCGAGCCGCTGATGCGCCGGGCCTTGGCGATCGACGAGCAGTCCTACGGCGACCAGCATCCGAAAGTCGCCATCCGCCTCAACAACCTGGCGCTGTTGCTCATGGCCACGAACCGTCTGGCGGAGGCCGAGCCGCTGATGCGCCGAGCCCTGGCGATCGACGAACAGTCCTATGGTGCCGAGCACCCCGACGTCGCGCTCAAGCTCAACAACCTGGCGCTGTTACTCCAGGCCACGAACCGTGTGGCAGAGGCCAAACCGCTAATGCAGCGGGCGGTGGAGATCGTCCAGCAGAGTTTGGGGGATCAGCACCCCAACACGATCTTGTTCCGGAAAAACTATGACCGGTTGCTGGCCGAAATGCCGCCGAGCGAGTGACGACTGTCAACTGGCGGAACAGAAAAACAGATCGCAATAACCGGAGACTGACGTCTCGCGGCTCGCCTGTGCGGGTCAATGTTGTGCGCTGGTCTACTGCGAAGAACAGTGCATTTTCCATCACGCGGAGAGGTTGAGAAAAAATCAAAAAGCAGCTTTTTTGACCTGGGTTTGCTGGTTGGCATGCGCTAAAGAGTGCCTCATGAAAACGACAAACTCTTCAGGCATCCCTGACCCCGCTTCCTCTTCGGAGACG
>JBBQSE010000284.1:0-10927 GCA_038214195.1 Planctomycetales bacterium | reverse complement strand
GGACTTCTCGCCACCGGACTTCTCGCCACCGGACTTCTCGCCACCGGACTTCTCGCCACCGGACTTCTCGCCACCGGACTTCTCGCCAGCCGATTTTTCACCAGTCGACTTTTCACCACCGGACTTTTCACCACCGGACTTTTCGCCAGCCGACTTCTCACCAGCTGACTTCTCGCCAGCCGACTTTTCGCCAGCAGACTTTTCACCAGCCGACTTTTCACCAGCCGACTTTTCGCCAGCCGACTTTTCGCCAGCCGACTTTTCACCAGCCGACTTTTCACCAGCCGACTTTTCACCAGTGGACTTTTCACCAGTGGACTTTTCACCAGCCGACTTTTCGCCAGCGGTCTTTTCTGCACCGGTCTTTTCTGCACCGGTCTTTGATTCTGTGGCTTTGGAATCTTCTGACGTCTCGTCGCCAGTCTTATTCGGGTCACTCTGGCGGCCAGCTTTGGAGTTCATGTTGAGTGGATTTTCATTCTCCATTGGTTGTTGATCAGAACCCGATTTTGTGCCGGATTTTTCGTCCGCTTGTGTTTCGTCTGTCTTGTCGCCGGCCGTCTTGCCGGGCGTGTTAGGTTCCGGCACAGATTTGTCCGGCCCCAATGACTTGCTGTCCTCCGGCACGGATTTGTCTGGTGCCGCAGCGGAATTGTCCTCAGTTGGCTTTTCCGGCTGGTCGCTGCCAGTCGCAGTCTTCGCATTTCCGTCATCATTCCGTGGCTCATCACCGCCACTCTTTGAACCGGGATCCGAGGTTTCTGGCTGCGTTTCTCCACCGACCGGGTCACGTGAGTTTTCGGCGGCCGGATGTGTGTCTTCTTTTTTGCCGTCTTTGGAGTTGCCGCTATCCTGATTGCCATCATCGTTCTTACCAGGCTGGCGATCCCCGCGTTTGGAGTTTTCTTCTGTCCCTGGGCGACGGTCTTCGCCAGTGGATTCCTGTTTTTCCTCGCCGTTCTTATTGCCGGAATCTTTCCGCTCACGATTGAGATGTTCAATCGCCTTCTGCAGCGCTTTGTCATCTTCCGCAGGACGATTGTGGGAGCCAGTGGGCGAGTTACTTTTACCAGGCTGATTCGGCTCGGTCGATTGCCCTGGCTGCTGATTCGGTTCACCACTCTCGTCCTTGCCTGTCTTTTGAGAGCTTCCGCCTTTCTGGCCCGACTGTTCGCTGCCTGTCTTGTCGCCCTGCGTCCCATCGGCAGTCTCCTGCTTCGTATTGTCTGACTGCTCGTCATTTGGCATTGGCTCTTCGGTCTGCTCGCCCGCTTTTGGCGGCTCGGATGCCTGATCTTCTCCGGGCTGCTGCTGTGCGGCACCCGGATTTGTGTTGTCCGGCTGTTTCAACTGATCCTGCATCTGGCGGTCCTGACCCAGTTGTTCCTGTGCCTGCTTTTCACTCACCGATTCCGTGATCTGCAGATTCAGATCTGCTGTGCGCGCCTGATTGCCCAGCGGCGGACGATTGTCGCGCGCTTCCAGGTGATACGTTACGATATCTCCGGGAGACAGATTCAATGGCTTTAGGCGAAATTCCCACGTATCGGTCCAGCGTTTTGTCAGTCCCGTCTGAAAGGCATCGAGCAGCACTTCCGATGGCTGAATCAATTTTCCATTCACCGAATAGTGCAGCGTCACTGACCTCAGCAGGAAGTCAGGATCTTCCGCTTCGACAAGTAATGGCACGATGGCATTTGCCGCGACCTGCAAGTCACGCGTCGGATCCACAAGTCGCAGCGCGGGCGGTTGATCGCGGCGAACATCGACGGCATAGACCACGGGCTCCAGGTCACGGTGACCTTCGGCATCGGCGACCTGAATTCGGTAGAACTTAGGAAACGTGCCGTCTTCACGATGAGTCAGCTTCCAGTCAACCTGCAACTGGTTTTCATCGATCGCCATCTGCAATTCTTCACCGCGCGCTGTGAACGCGGCATCGTCAGACATCTGCAACACGGCTTCGGCAACAGGTTCGCTGCTTTCCGCGTGGACCGAAACGGTCGTGTCTTCCCACGCCTCGATTGTTCCTGTTGAGTCTGTTCGTTCCGGAAGATTCATGTAGGCGGGATAGGCATATCGCACCTCGGTGACATGTGATGTGGGCGGCTGTTCAACACTGATCGTGTAGATTTGCGACGTCGCATCACCGGCGACAACGTGATAAGTCAAGCCCTGCCGAATACCGCGGTTTGCATCACCGACAAGCACGGCTCGAAATCGGTGTTCGTCATCGGTCGATCGCATCTCCATCGCCTCATCCACGAATCGACGATCGGCGGTGGAAAACAGGACGCGAACTTTGTCAGGAATCACGCCGGCAAGATCTGCAATGAATTCCACGTGTGAACCAGCTGCGACAGTTAAGTCGCCTGGCTTCACGGATTCGATGACGGTCCGAGTAGCGACACTCGTGTGTGCAAACGTCAACGGTCGCAGCAGACTGATCGATTTCGGGCTGAGGACCGCATACAGGCAGGTGACAAGCGTGATGATAAACAATCCAGTGCCCATTCGTGTGAGCAGCCGCCGGTCGATGGCTTCATCGACATGCACGTTGGCCAGCTTCACCGCGGCCCGCTTTTCCAGCGTACGATGAATGGCATCATCTGATTTGAATCCCGCTGCCTGCAAATCCACCAGTGCCAGCAGACTTCCCTGAATCTCGTCCGAGGATCGATCCAGCATCCGCGCCGCGTAAAGTGGATGAATGCGGTGAAACCACGGACGCAGAACGTAGCGATACAAAATTGTTCCGCACCCTACCAGCACGGCCGCCAGTAGCCCGGCGCGAGTGAACGCGCCAAAGCCGCCATCGATAACCCAGTGATCCAGCAGCGTGAATGTCAGGACATAGCCAACAAGCAACAGCCCCGCGAGAACGGCCGCCGTCAGCAGATCTGTGGCCTTGATCCGGCTGCGAGCTTTCTCAAGCTGATACTGTATAAATTCATCCGCGTCCGCGTACGACTGCTGGCTCTTATCTGTAACAGTTGACACAGTAGTTATTCCTGTTCGACGATGATTGAACTACGCAGCGCATCCCTGATGAGTACTCCGTGACGATTGACTGACAGGAGCGTCCGCGCATTCGCATTTCTCTGCTGATTCGGAATTATTGGAGTTTATCGGCAAACATCCAGTCACGGCAGGAAAATCAGAGCGAATGGGTCGATCGGGAGGACTTTGCCGGAGATTTTGGATTGGTGATGACTGCGACAGTTGAACTATCCGTCTGCGACGGCCAGCAGGGCGGCGAATTGTTCTTCGGAAGGAAACGATTCGACACGAAACCGGGTGGGATACATGTCTTCGACTGTTTCCATCAAGGTTCCCGCGATTCTGACAGCATCATCCCAGCGGACCTGCGCCATTTCGTTCTGCTCGGGGCGAAAAAACATGATTTTGTCGGCTTCTGGCAGGAGAGTCGTTACCGATTCGGACCAGACACACCAAGTCATCACTTCATCATCGTTGTTCGTGACCGCGTTAAGTCTGGCCACAAAAACGTCCTCCAAACGCTGTTCAAACAGACGATCCAGCAACTCCTTTTGAGTCTCGTACAAACCCAGCATGCTGCGAAGTTTCAGCAACTTGAAACGCTGATGCAGCGGATGGCCGTGATCCGGAAGCCAGTCAATCCAGTCATCACCCTCAAGCCGCAGTGCCATACTCATCATTGGACGTGGTTCTTCGAAAGCCTTTTCCGTCAGGTCGGCCAGCATTGTCAGCCCCTCAGTGTCATCGGAGCCGGTGATCAGAAGTGTGCTGCGATTTGGCAGAGTGATGACCGGATCGCCGGTGAGTTTCAGACTGCGCAGGATGTCCTGTGCCAGCAGACGGCAGCAATCGTAGTGATCGTCGATCACTGAGGCGTACAACTTGTCACCGATGGAAGCGAGCGTGAATCCGGATTCCAGCAGGTTATGCGTGGCCGCTTCCAGAGCTTCATAGATCGTCACGCCCCATGTTTCGAGATTTTCGTAGTTGATCGAACGCATTGACGTGGGCAAATCGTAGACGATCCCGAGCAACAGATGTTCTCCGATGGGAATGAGCGGCAAATCGAGCGACTTCGTGTTTTCTATTTCGCTCGTGAGTTTCATCATTTCAAAAGTTGCCCGAGTCCAGATCTTTGGACGAAGGTCAGGACGCGCGTCCTCGAAGTCTTCAGGCAATTCAAATTCAACCTGCAGCAGCGCCAGCAAGACTCGCTTCAGATGATTGGCTCGCTCGGAATCCGGCAGGTTGCAATGTTCGGCGTACATGTTCTCCAGGTTGACCCGGCCGTAACGGCTGTCTTCAGAAGTGAGCGAATATGGATCTTCGCAGTAGGACACGATGCGGTTGTCGCCGGCGGTGACCAGCCCCTGGATGATCAGGTCCGCAAACTCGGCCCTGGACGGGACGTTGTCCGATGAATCGGAAATAGGCATTTCAAACTCGCTTCGCTGCTTAGGCGAGCGGCAGATGACGTCATACCTGGAAAGAAGCCCGACTTCTTGAAGAAGCCGGGCTTCTGGTGGTAAATCGTTTTCTGCCGCTCGCCTTATGGAAAACCGCGTTGCTCGCGGCGGAGATTTCCATAACCTAACAAACAGGCTTCAAGGTGTCAGTCAATTCACCTGATTCGCTGGAATTCAGAATTCCTAAGGATGCCGTGACGCGATGAATCAGATCGCTAAAATGCGGCCGCAAGACGTTGCCCAGGTGGGCGATGTTGTTTTTGATGTTCTGTAAAATGATGACAAGAATCTGAAATCATGGCCAAGAAATCGATTGCTGACGTAAACGTTTCCGGCAAGACCGTGCTCATGCGAGTGGACTTCAATGTACCACTGGATGAAAACTGCAACGTGACGGATGATCGTCGCGTCCGGATGGCCGTTCCTTCGATCAAGTCCGTAATTGATCGAGGAGGCAAATTGATTCTTTGCAGTCACCTTGGACAGCCGAAGGATGGCGAAGGCCAATCGAAGTACAGCCTGAGACCCACAGCCGAGACGCTGGCGGCACTGATTGGCAAACCGGTCACATTTGCGACCGACACCGTGGACGCGGATGCCACGGCGAAGGTGGCAGCCCTCAAGAATGGCGAAGTCCTGCTGCTTGAGAACCTGCGTTTCAACAAAGGCGAGAAAAAGGGCGATGCCGCCTTCGCCGCGAAGTTGGCTGGCTTTGCCGATATCTATTGCAACGACGCTTTTGGCACATGCCATCGGACCGATGCGTCAATGGTCGCTGTCCCACAGGCGATGTCCGGTAAGCCGCGCGTTGTTGGATTTCTGGTCCAGAAAGAGATTCAGTACTTGTCTGATGCCATCGCGAATCCTGCGCGTCCTTTCATTGCGATTCTTGGCGGCGCAAAGGTGTCAGATAAGATTAACGTCATCAAAAACCTGCTGTCGATCTGTGACAAAGTACTGATCGGCGGGGCGATGGCCTATACGTTTTCACTGGCCAAAGGCGGAAAAATCGGCGGGAGTCGAGTGGAACTGGACAAAGTCGAACTTGCAAAGGAACTGATTCAAATCGGTGGTAACAAACTCGTTCTGCCTCTGGATACGCACTGTGGCGACGCATTTAGTGGCGACTGCAACAAGATCGTCGTCAAGGCTGGCGAGATTCCGGATAACTTCGAAGGATTTGACATCGGTCCGGAGACGAGTGCTTTGTACGCAATGGAATTGCATGACGCAAAGACGGTCGTATGGAACGGTCCAATGGGTGTCTTTGAGATGCCACCGTTTGACTCCGGGACGCGGATCGTAGCGGAAGCGATTGCCAACAGTTCCGCGACCAGCATCATCGGCGGTGGAGACAGCGCAGCGGCCATTCAGCAAATGGGCTTTGCCGATAAAGTGTCGCACGTGAGCACCGGAGGCGGTGCCAGTCTCTCGATGCTGGAAGGTCAAAAATTCGCTGCGGTTGAATTGTTGGATGAGGCGTAGCGTTCTGTCAAAAATCTTGTTGAAGGACCGAGCGGCCGTGGCGTGCGGCAGGATCAAATTTGCCGTAGGACGGGCACTTCATTTTCAGCCGCGAAGCATTCTGTGATTGGTCGCAGAGCGACCGCATGATGGTAGCCGTGGGTTTCAACCCACGGAAATGTTCCGACCGTGGATCCTGAGTCGCGGAGCGACGACTGACAATTTGTCCCGGCGCGGGCATAAAATCATTCGTCGCTCCGCGACTTTTCCGTCGTCCCCGGCCAAATTCCGTGGGTTGAAACCCACGGCTACCGTCGGATGTCGCTCCGCGACTGGGGCCGTTCGAACGGGCCACTGCAAACGTCCGCATTTCAACGAATTCGGCTGAGGGGCTTCAAAGTCGATATGGCAACTTACTGTTCAGCCGCCGCCTTTGCCAAATCTTCGTCACTGCCCGCAACCAGCAGCGTGTCCGAATCCTTAAGCCGCGCATCCGGGTTACTGGAGGGGGCCATCTTGTCGGTCAGGATGTCGTGAATGGCGACAACGGTGATCCCGAATCGCTGCCGCAACTCCAGTTCGCGAAGAGTCTTGCCGTACCACGACTCGGGCACACCCATTTCCTGGATACTGAATCCTGTCCCGAGATTGACATAGTTCAGCAGCCCTGCACCAGCGATGCGTTTTCCAAGACTCAAGGCTGAATCGCGTTCCGGAAAAATCGTTTCAGTGACCTTCAGCCGCTCCATCACCCGCGCATGGTCCCGTGAGATGACTTTGACATAGACGTCGCGAATTCCCAGATCATGCACGGCCATCGTTGTCAGAATGCTGGCTGTGATGTCGTCGCCGGTGCTGATAACTGCCGCATCGGCACCCTTCGCCCCGATTTTTTCGAGGGTGTGAATATTCTTTCCATCGCCGACGGCGGCGCGCGAAACATAAGGAGAAATCCGATCAACGGATTCTTCATTCATGTCGATCGCAATCACCTCATGCCGCTGCGCAAACAGGGATTCCGCGACGCTTGATCCAAAATTTCCCAAGCCAACAACCAGAAATCGTCTCATGAATACAGCTCTTTGAAATCGCGCGATTCAGTAGCACTAACCGACCACCACATCTTCATACGCGTATCGAAATCGTCCGGCGTACGAACGCGGAACCGTCAACGAGGCGGCAAGCGTCAGCAAGCCGACTCGACCGAGAAACATCATCATAATAATCACCCAGCGTCCGGCAACGCTCAGTCTTCCCGTCATTCCCATTGAAAGGCCAACAGTGTTGACAGCACTGCTGACTTCGAACATATGTTCCGTGAGTCCTCGAGCTGTTGCGGTTTCTGTTGAAGACAACAGAAACACGCCGGAGATCGAGAAGCCAATTGCAATCACAAACAAACCCACCGCCCGGGATGTCGTTTCTTCCGGTACAGATCGACCATAGCAGTTTGTGGATCCGGAACCGCGAAGCCGTGACCATGCCAGCAGACCGATCAGCGCGAAAGTCGTTGTCTTCAGACCTCCGGCCGTCGAACCGGGGGAACCGCCGACAGTCATCAGCATCATCGTAAGCAAATTTGAACTGTCCGTTGCCGCGCTATAATCAATGGAATTGAATCCGGCCGTGCGCGGCGTGACGCTCATGAAGACAGCATTGATCAGTTTGTCGCCGACCGGCAGATTAGCCAGACACTTGTCCCATTCAAAGATTGCAAACAGCGGCATCGCCACGAGCGTCAACAGCAGTGTGACGATAATCACCAAACGACTCTGCAGAGAGACGCGAAACGGTTTCTTTTGTCTCCTGGAAACAAGCCACTGCCAGAGTTCGGTATGCGTCAGAAATCCAAGCCCACCCGCCAGGATCAGGATGATGATCACGATCAAACTTGCGGGGCTTTGCTGAAACCCCATCAAAGAATCGGAAAATGTTGAAAACCCGGCGTTGCAGAAGGCGCTCACGGCGTGAAAAATGGCTGGCCATGCCGCCCCTGACCAGCCCAGTTTTGGTACCCAGAGGATATAGAGCGCAACGGCACCGATCGCTTCGAACAGGAACGTGAATCGCACAATATCAAGC
This sequence comes from Planctomycetales bacterium, assembly GCA_038214195.1. Lineage (GTDB taxonomy): Bacteria > Planctomycetota > Planctomycetia > Planctomycetales > Planctomycetaceae > SXXK01. Next base: position 2,915 of record JBBQSE010000284.1, on the reverse strand, counting down.
GTAATGTTGCGCCCTTCCAAATGCAGTGCTGATTCCGTTGGGACAATCGAACTGGCCTCAGCGCGGAGTGATATTCGCTTCCCCAGCGCGACGATAATCAGGCTGGCAAACGTCAGCATTCCCAGCCCACCGAGCTGGATGAGCAATAGAACAAAACCCTGGCCGAACGGAGTAAAGAACTGCGCAGTATCTTCAACAATCAGACCTGTAACACAGACGGCGCTGGTGGATGTAAACAGAGCGTCCAGCCAACTCATGCGTTCGCCGGCGTAGATGCCGGGCAGCAGGTGCAGTCCTGCGGCACCAATTAAAATGAGGAGCGCGAAGGATCCGACGAACATCTGTGGCGGCGTCAGACGTTGCCAGATGGCTAGTCCTTGCCCATGTGGGATATCCCAGCGATGGGGTCGTCCAAATTTTTGTGTCTTCAACCTTAACACCGCCCTGCCCGCGAAATCGCAGGCAATTGACAAACTGCAAAATTCAGAATCAAGTTCATGATCACTTTACACTGGTTCCGGATGAATCCACGGATCGCGGTACTTGCGACGAAGCAGCGCGGTGGCTTCAGCGTCGCCGATCACGGTATGCGTTACGGGATCGAATTTGAGCGTGCGACCAAGCTTCATCGCAATATTCGCCAGGATACAACTGGCAGCTGAGATATGACCTTCTCCGATATCGGCCACCGGTTTTTCACGGGATTCGATGCAGTCAAGGAAGTTCCGCATGTGAACTCGCACCGCCGATGCGACGTGACGTTCGAGGTCCTTTTCCGTTTCGTCCTCGGGAAACTTGTCGTATTCGAACAAGGGTTCACCACGCAGTTTTTCGCCGCCGTTGCGTGGCGTGAATTCGTACTTATTGACGCTCAGCTTCAGTGTGCCCTTGTCGCCGTAGATGGTCGCGCCCCACGGATATTCGGAATCAGGAGCATCGCCCCACGAACGATGCTGCCATGTCACGGGAAAATCCGGATGCTGAAACGTGGCGATCTGCGTGTCACTGATGTTCGCCGCTGAATTCGTTTGCACCAAGATACCGCCCGATGATGAAATCGATGACGGCCAGCCGAGTTTCAGCATCCAGCGAACCATGTCATACATGTGAACGCACATGTCGCCCAGAATTCCGTTGCCGTATTCCATAAACGCTCGCCAGCTGCGAGGATGAATCAGCTCCGTGTACGGACGCATCGGAGCGGGGCCGGTCCACAGGTCGTAGTCAAAGCCTTCAGGAACCGCGATCTCCGGTGGATTGTTCTGAGCTCGCATATGGTAGTAGCAATAGCATTCGACCATGCCAATATCGCCCAGCAGCCCAGTGTCCACAACGCGGTTTTTAGCATCAATCAGATGTGGTGTGCTGCGACGCTGCATTCCCACCTGCACGACGCGATTGTTCTTGCGTGCGGCGGTGAGCATCGCCTGTCCCTCGATCACATCGACGCTGATTGGCTTCTGAACCCACACGTCTATGCCTTTGTTGACGCAGTCAATCATCTGCAAGGCGTGCCAGTGATCGGGAGTGTCGATGAGCATAATGTCAAACTGCTCATCGTTGAGCATCTGGCGATAATCCTGCCATGTGCGAGGTTTCTTGCCGGATGCCTGACGTTCGGCGACCATGTCTGCTGCGGCACTCGACATTCTGCTATCAACATCGCAGATCCCCACAACTTCGGCTGGCGCAACCTGCAGCAGCCGGAACAAATCTACTTTGCCGTACCAGCCGGGACCGATAATACCAACTCGCGGGATCTTCATTGGGGCCGAAGCGTACGCTCCCTGACTGATCGACATGGTTGCCAAACCCGCGCCGGAAGTTTTGAGGAAATCTCGGCGATCCATAACGTGTCCTTGCAGAAAAGATGCCAACCGGGAATCACATTCGTCGGCTAATGTACGTCTGCAAGGCTCCGGCATCAAACGAGCGGCATACTCGTTACGTTGGATTGCCGCATCAGCGGCCTAGTCGACCGGCAGGATTCGTCCCCCGCGATTTCAAGAATGCCAGCAGCGATTCTTCGCTGGATCTGTCACTATTGGACCGTTCCAGCGTGTTGCTCTTAATAGCGTATGCAGCGTCGTCGAGCGAAGTGACTGAAGTGGGGTCGGATGGCGTAAAGAACACTCCGTCGTCTGTTTGCAACTTCGACAGATCTGTCACTTTGCAAACGGTGATCCGGCCCGCTTCCGTCGTTTCGCCAGCATTGTCGAGCCAGCCTATCCTTCCATCGCAGGCAACAAACACGTGGGTCGCGTTCCCGGACAATGGGAGCGAATCCGCTGAAGCGTGTTCTCCAGAGTTGGTCACGATGCCCAGTCGGCGGTCCTTCAGAATCTGAAAATCGCCACGCCGCGTGAGTGAACCGTCCTCCAGACGGAACATCAGAGACGTGTCATCTGGCAGAGCCAGATGCGTCGAGATTGGTGACTGAATCAACGCCCCCAGTTCAAAGCATCGAAAATAGGTGAAGTGCGGACGATTTGAGGCATCGATCGAAAACGATGCCGATTCTCCGGCAACTTCCGGCAGCACAACGGTGCGGCGATATCCCAACGACCAGGCTCCGCGAAGATTGGCTTCAATCATCCGTACCGCATCGTCTGCAGGCTGGTGAGACGCTCGCTTGTCATGTTCGGCAGACAGCTCGGCGGACGTGTATGGCATCGAAAAATTCCATTCGACATCAGATGCCGTCGATAGACGTTTCTGCTCAAGGATGAATTCAATTTCGCCCAGATCCATGTCCGCGTACGTCTCAACCCAAATGTCTGCGGTGTCCGCATCGGTGCCGGGAATATAACGCAGTATCAGTTGACGAATCGCTGCCATGTGCTCGGTGGAAGCAATAGACTTCGGGAGTTCCGCCGATTGACTCTCAGTCCGGGAGGACAGCTTCGCGTGACTGA
>JBBQSE010000283.1:0-10978 GCA_038214195.1 Planctomycetales bacterium | reverse complement strand
GGGCCGAGCGGACCCGTGCGACTGAACCACGCCAAAGGAAGCAGATCTGAGGACAGATCTGCCTACGTAGTCCGACCTGTCTCAGGTCGGATTCCCTCGGCGACGCAATACCCCTGGTAATTCTGTTTCTGCCGCTCGCCTTAGGAGGCTCCAACTGTAAAATATGCTTGGAAGACATTGAGCGAACCCTGCTTTCCGTTCCGCGACCGACATAAATCCGTTAACAAGGTCCGTCGCCGCTTTATCGATGCTGGCAGCTAGTTGTTCATCACGCAACAATCTGGAACAAGCGGCCGAAAGCGTTTTGCATTCAGCAGCAACTTTTTGAATCTGTCTCTGAACAATCGGTATGCGTATGTCGGAATCCTGGATAAACGAAACGGCAACGCCGCCGTCGGCAAGCCCGTCAAGCGCAATCGCCAAGGACATAGCATGATGCTCAATCATGTCGGTCTCATCATTCATAAAACCAAGTACCATTCTCTATCAAGAAAAACGGTGCCACCCACCTGCGTTTTGATGTGCGTGAAAAACAAGTTGGGTGGCACGTTTGTTTGCACGTTTGTTTGGTTCCCTTTTTGTTTTTGTTGCTTTCCAAAAAATCCTACACCCCTGTCGAATTCGACCACCAGAAATCAGCAAAAATCGAATTCGAAAATCTTTTTTCGAATCTGCTGTTGACTCTTTTCAAGACCGTCGCTGACCCCTCTTAATGTGTTTCGTCATACTGAATCGTAAAACTCTGCCACGGCTTTCGATACCGTCAAGCAGGTGGATGGTACATAGCCTCGCTTTCACTCTTCTCTCTCGCAATCTCAAACTCCTCGTATTTGGCAACTAGCGCCTTCAACGACGCTGGACCATGGATCTGTTGAAAAACAACGAACACCGGGGCCGATGTGGTATCGAGCGATGCTCCGACAAACTGGGAAAAGTCGCTCCAAATGGATACCGACGGCTCGTTTGGACGTCCAAGTGCCGCTCCACTATAGTAGCCAGTCAGGAATGCAACGACTTCGCCATACGAGCCGTTAATGGTGTACATTGAAGGACGATTAAGCACTCCTCTAACCATGGCCTCAACTTTATTCATCTTATCCTCAGCAATTCGTCGAATGAACTTAGAGCACCGTTTAAGTAAATCCGAGTCTTGTCACGTAATGCTGGGTTATCAAAGATCGTGCGCAGTTCCCAGTTTGTTGAGCCCGGGATATTGAACTTTGCTGGCCCGGTGAGTACCCCGTTCGGTCCGGTCAAATGATACATTCCCGATGCATCAAAACGAATAACGCCTGCGCCGTCCATGAGAGTTCGCAACTGTTGCGGAAACTCTTTAGCGTATGGATTCAATCCAAGGTCAGCATAGTCCAAGACATCAGGGAATTGCTTCTTGAACCCGTCCAGACGATTACTAAATCCGAGTCCCAATTCGGGTATTTCAGGAAACAGGCAGGGGTTAGCGATCGATAAACCGGCGCCATTATGCACCAGTACGCCGCTTATCCCCACGTGGTACACATGAGCGCCGTGGACGTCGATGTTGTAGACGGGCGTTGGGGTTAGATCGCGGTGCCAGGATTCAACAGTGGTCAAGCCTGATGCCGTTCGGAGGGGCTCGCCGGGCTGCAGCGAGTCGGCTCGGACGAAGTCGTGTCGGTCTTCGCTCCAGAACGGATGGTTGCCGGTGCAGACGATGGGTTCGGATTCACCTCCGATGATCAAAGAAATCGTGCTTGCGGCGTGGTGCTGGAAGGTGCCAGTGACGACTCGGCCTTTGCCTGAGTGAATGTCAGGGCAGGGGTCAATGGCCAAAACTTTGGCGTTGCCATTGATCCCGCATTCGGGCACGGAAATAAACACCGTGCCGCCGATCTTGCCGTGCTGCTCGTTCAGCCATGTCACCGGTCGCAGCAGCACGACATCCGCCATCGTGCCGTCCCGCTTGGGAGCCTGGAGTGTCAGCTTCCGCCAGTCGGCTGGAATGATCTCGGATCCAAATTCCAGATCTTCGTCACCAGTCGGTGATTCGGCGAGTACTCGATCACCCACCTGAATTTGCTCGATCGGCGTGAGTTCGGTTTTGATGCGTGATGGTGCGGAAGTGGGCAACCACGAATCACGCGAATCACACGAATTTGTCGCAGAGGAAACGGCAGCGGACGGCACTCGGAGAGTGCCTGCTACTTTGGTCGATCCGCCGCCGAGGGCTTTGTAGAAACTAAAACTACCGACGGTCATCGCCACGGCGAGAATCAGCAGTGTTGAGCGGCGGATTCCGAAGATGTCGTTATTGGTTGGGTTCATATTTGAAACTCCTGAAGAATCTTAATGATGTGGAAGGTCTGAGGGAATGAACAACGCAACAAAGAGTGATGCCGACTTATGAGACTGCAAACTCGGGGCGTGCTTCGTTCCACAAAGGAGGCTCCCACGGAGTCTCGGACGTAAACAATTCATCCAAAGCCGACGATGCCATTTCGAGTGCTCCGACAGGCTGCAGATTGCTGCGACGTTTTCGTTCTGTTTCGAGCGCAACCAGAACGGCTGCAACCGAGATTCCTGTCAGAATCCACCATGCGAGGCTGCTTGCTGCGTCGTCGTTTTCAAGTTCGTCCGTCAGTGCAAGCAGCGCCGCATCCAGATCAACGGGAATGCGATGCACGTTTGTGCCAGCCAATTTCACGTGCATCGAACCGTGATCTTCACACCTGCCCAAAAACTTTATTAGGAACACTCATCCTGTTGGCTGAACATTTTCAGAATACCCCAAAGAGTGTGCAATTCGTCCCCTTCTGGTGCCCAAAACCTCATTCCCGATTTTCCAACCCTCAAGTAGTTTGCCGTATGCTTTGAGGTTTCACCTCCATGATCATCCACGCCGTATCTAATCTCATTCGACATGCCGCCAAGAGGCAGGAAGTTTACGTCATGGTCGTGAAAAGAAACGACTTCGTCTGTCGTTACAACGGTCCATTTTTGTTTGTCGTGAAAGAACACCAGGATCGGCTTCCCGGCAAAAGAAAACGAGGCATGAATAGACGCTTGATCTGCGTCAGGCAAATCGGAAAAGTGAACACAACGCAACTCGAACAATCGATTCTTGTTTGCCTTACGGAGAATTCGATTTTCTCGCCATTCACGTGATTGGAATTTTGGGTTCATAGGCCAAAAACAATCTCGAACTCAGAAAGTCCGGGCAAAGTACTTCGTCTCACAATTCCGCCAATGTCAAGCGCAGGCACCCTGCCTCTTGTCTCACGCGAAAAACCAAATCCTGTTATCCGTTGACGTTCAGGGTGGTTGGATCGATTTTGAATTGCATGTAGAACGATTCGGCACTTTGATCTGCACGAAACGCGACAGTAAGAAAAAGGCAACCACCATCAATGCAGAGATCGAATGACAGCAATTCTTTCATCCTTGGACAGTCGGGCAGATCTAAAACACGATTGCAGAATGGTTCGAATCCAAAGACTTCCAACTGTCGCTGTAAATCTGAGCAAACACCGAATCTTCCACATACCCTTGCGGTTAAATATCCATTCATGCTGAATCCATGTGTTTGCCGAATCGACGCTCCATCCGGCTCGAATTCGGCGAGCCCGGCACTTGTCACCAGCGAAACTGGATTGCAGCAAGAATTGATCCCCAGTAAGTCACCATCGATACCGTTTTCACTCAGCGACAATGTCGGCCTTACTTTCTTGAGCGTCTCCCAATCCACTACATCCACCTCGACCTTGCCGCGCCTTGGAAGCTCCGGCCTGTGCATGAGAACGACTTGGGTTCCATTCGTGGTCGGCATCGCCACGTTGTGGCCTGGAACAACGGGGGGGTTGAAAGGGGGTTGAAAGGGGACGCAGCTCATTGTTTGGGGATTTGTCACTTCTTGCCCGGCCTTCCGCGTGAACGTAGAGGGGGTTGAAAGGGGACGCAGCTCATTGTTTGGGGATTTGTCACTTCTTGCCCGAGGGGGTTGAAAGGGGACGCAGCTCATTGTTTGGGGATTTGTCACTTCTTGCCCGGCCTTCCGCGTGAACGTAGAGGGGGTTGAAAGGGGACGCAGCTCATTGTTTGGGGATTTGTCACTTCTTGCCCGGCCTTCCGCGTGAACGTAGCGTGTGTTCGAGCTGAAGTCGAACGGAAGACTGAGAAACGAACAAATCACCTCCATAAGGTTGCCCCTCTTTCAAACACTTTCGAATGGCCTCGCTTTGGGCTCGATTCACCATCGCAACCCAAGTCCGTGGTTGAGGAATTGGCCATTCACTGAGCAACTCGCGAGATTCTACGTTTCCAGACGTTCTGCGCCACAGGCTTCCGTATTTCCAGTCTTCCGCACGTGTACACAAATTGGCACGCAACGCATTTCGTTCAACGTATCGCAGCACGGCCAGCAAGTGCTGGTCCTCTTCAATCGGAAATGTCTTGAATCGACCCTGATACAAATGCCCGGTGCCTTCGGTGTGGTAGTGAGCGTGCCAACGCATCGTATGCGTGTGAGTCAGCCAGCGGAAGAATTCGGTGAGTTGCGTGTCGGTCTCCGGCTGTACGACGAAATGCCAATGATTGGGCATGACAATATAAGAAAAAATGGGAAGCGGAACCCGGCTATATGCCAGAGCAAGGGAAGCGATAAGGGGACATTCTACGTTTTTTAGATAAGTACAATGCCCCCTTTTTCAATGCAGCCCCCTTTTTCAATGCACCCTTTTTCAATGCACCCGAAGCGGAACGTTGAACGTTGAGGAGTCCTGCAGGGGACGGACTGAAGAAAAGGCGATCGCACGGAGGCATGTTGGCAGTCTCTCTGCGAGGGGAAACAGTACGGCCTGATGTTTCGTTTCAATTCATTGGTCATCTTCACCGTTACCAAATCAATCAGGCCGGTACACGAGAGGCATCGCTGCGGTTCGAGATTTCAAGGTTTTGCGTTTTTTGAACTGCGAGCCCACCGGAAAGCTCGTGCGTTCACCTTCAATTTCTGGCATGATACCCTCATGCAAACTTCAACTATCGACAATCCGGAATCTGCAACAACCACAAAGGCCCCAACATTGCAGGGCTCGATCCAGTTTCCGGCGAGTTGACACGTCTGTTCTATCCTCGTAGCGACGTCTGCGCGGCACACTTCCAATGGCTTGGTGCCGTACTCACCAGAACTTCAGCGATCGGGCGGGCGACTGTCAGAGTCCTTGAAGTCAACGTCCGTCATCGATTGATTCATAGGCAGGCACTGATCGAGGAAGGTATCTTTCCGCCGAAGACTTGAACTCGCAGTTTTCTAAATTATGCAGACTTTAGAAGGTCGTTGATCGCTGACTGAGGGCATTGACACTGGCCACCGTGCGGCCTGCTGCTGTCTGTTCCCAAACCAGCCGAGGCATTGGTTCCCCTGTACTCGCATACTGGACTGATGTCACGACGCGACCCAGAACCTGCAGTCACTGATGAGAACACCCTAATGATCCAGTCCCTGGCCATTCGTCAATAGCAGAAAACACAATCTGTCGCCTCAGCAGAATGCCTGCTTGAATTGCGTGTCGAGCTGACTCGACAACTTGTGCAGCCCGAGAAAATGGACAATCGTGTCGTTTGGAAACCTGCCATGGAGTTCAGCAAGGATCGTTTTCCCATCTCGAAACGCCGATGCCAAAAGACCATCCTGTCCAAACGCGGGTCGATTTAGCCCAGATCCGCGTCAATCCAGAGTGATCGATCCACGTGTTCCTGCGGATTTCCCTGGAGAAACACGATCACTTCTTCCGGTTTGAGAGGCTTCCTGATGAGAAAACGAGATCGAGACTCCGGCTGGATTACGCTCTGACGCCGAACCGATAAACTTCTGATCGCCGTCCGACGGCTTGATGTCGCTAAATAATATGTGGGCAGGCACTTGCTTTTCAGCTCCGGCCTCCCGAGACGTTAATTCCAACCCCGGACCTCGTATTTTCCTGTTTTACCCGAAATCCTGGAATTCTCCGTGTCTGAAAAAAAACAACGCATCAAACCGCAAACACTTCGCGGCTTTCGCGATTTTCTCCCCGACCAGATGATGGCCCGCGAGCATCTGATCGAAATTGCCCGGTCGGTCTATCGCAGCTACGGCTTCGCTCCGATCGATACACCGGCGCTGGAATACGCGGAAGTGCTGCTCGGCAAAGGCGGCGAGGAATCCGACCGGCAGGTTTTTCGATTCAAGGATCAGGGCGATCGCGATGTCGCCATGCGTTTCGACCTCACAGTCCCACTTGCCCGCTTTGCCGCACAATATGCTCAGGAACTCGGCACGCCGTTTCGTCGCTATCATATTGCGTCCGTCTGGCGCGGAGAGCGGCCGGCGCGCGGGCGATTTCGTGAGTTCATGCAATGTGATTTCGACACGATCGGCACGCTGAGCAACTCAGCGGACATCGAAACGCTGTTTGTCATCAACGATCTGTTCGAACGAATCGGCATCGAACGATTTACGATCCGCGTCAACAATCGCAAAGTCCTGAACGGGCTGCTCGAAAAATGCAGCCTGCAGGAACACGCCGTCGGCATTCTGAGATGCCTCGATAAGCTCGACAAAATCGGTCGCGACGCGGTTGCGGCGGAAATGGTCGAGAAAGTTGGGATCCCGATCGACGGCGCCAATCAGGTGCTCGACATGGCCCAGCTCAAAGGCGATCCGAATTCCATCCTTGTGAAGCTGGAAGGCATGTTGAGTGGCAGTCAGACGGGCGAAACCGGACTGCAGAATCTGCGAGAGCTTTTTGCCGCAGTCAAATCGTGCGGCTGGCCGACGGAACGTGTTTCGCTCGACGTTTCCATCGCCCGCGGTCTGGACTATTACACAGGGACAATCTACGAAACGCTGCTCGGCGATCTGCCGGAGATTGGCAGCGTGTGTTCCGGCGGTCGATACGACAACCTGGCGGATCTGTTCACCGCTCAGCAACTGCCCGGCGTTGGAGCCAGCCTCGGCCTCGATCGTATGCTGGCCGCTCTGGAAGAACTCGGTCAAGTTGAAAAAGCCACCACGCCCGCGCCAGTGCTTGTGACGATGTTCGACGCTGATCGAGTTAACGATTATCTGCAACTCGGACGCATGCTCCGCAAAGTCGGCATCGCAACGGAAGTTTATCCCGAAGCGAAAAACATCGGAAAGCAGATGAAGTATGCCGACAAGAAGGGCTTCAAAATTGCCCTCATCGCTGGCGGCGACGAATTTGCCGCAGGTGTTTGGCAGGTTAAGAACCTCAAGACCGGGACTCAGGCCTCTATCCCAGCGGCCGAACTTGTCGCGTGCCTCACCAAAGAACTTTCCACAGAGTAGTTCGACTGGCCAACGTTCGTGTTAAAGACTCCATCGGGGTGCCGAGCTTTGAGATCGCTCGAACAAAGATCGCCAAACTTGACACGTTCGAGCGAGTTGTCTTTGCACAGCCGATCATTGGCATCCTCATGACCAGTAAGCGTGCAAATTCCTGCAATCTGGTTTTCCCACTGAATGCCTTGAGTGACCCAGCCGTTTCCGAGACGATGATCATGGCGAGTCCTTTCGGTGGATGTTAGAGTCCAATGATCTGCATCATGGACATCGCTGGCCGAGGTCAAACCAACGCGTCTGAGGAAAACACATGCTCCTTTCCATCATTGCCCTGTGCGCCACCCTGATCGATGAGCCCATCTTTTCCGGTCCGCAGCCTGGAGAAAAACTTGTCCCATTCGAGATCTCCGGCGTGTTTGGAAACGACGCAGATCAAAAGCTGGATGTTGTCAGTGAAGCCAAAGAAAAGCCGTGCGTCCTGATATTTGTGCATGAGCGAAATCGTCCGGCGTTCGGGTTGTCCAATCTCGTCATGCGACTCGTCGAAGAACGTGGCTCTGAAAAAATTATGGGTGGACTCGTCTTCCTGACGGACGACCCGACCGAAACTGCCGTGTGGATGAACCGTATTCCGCAGTACTTTCCCAAACAGGTTCGACTGGGGATTTCCGTCGATGGCATAGAAGGTCCAGGAGCTTACGGACTCAATCGCAAGGTCGCGCTGACAGTGCTGGTCGCCAAAGACAATGTCGTGACCGCCAACTTTGCCCTCGTCCAGCCCAGCATCGAAGTGGACGGCCCAAAAATATTCAAAGCGAGTGCAGATGTGCTTGGTGAAAAAGAGGTCCCGAGCATCGACGAATTTCAGCCCGGTCGCCGCACCGCCGACGAACCGATGAAACAGGATGCGAATGCGCAAGACCCGAATCTGCGGGTCTTGCTAAGTCCTCTGATCCAAAAAAACGCAACCGAAGATGAAGTCCTGGCTGCTGCGAAGAAGATCGAAGAGTACGCCACTGAACATCCAACGGCGCGGATTCAAATCGGCGACATCGCGCGGCGCATCATTGAAGCAGGAAAACTTGAAAACTACGGCACGTCCAAGTGTCAGGAGTTTTTGACAAAATGGTCGAGGGAATTCACGTCGGAAGTAGAAAAACCGCCGATTACGAAAAGCGAGTAGCGGAACTCGTGAGATTTCCGACTTAAGTCTCATTGGTCATCGCCATTTTTCGGGGAAACCGAGTGTTTTGCAGCCCGATAGCGTCAGCGAGGGATTCTGCCGAACTCGGTCCCTCGCTTACGCTTTTTGAAGTTGCGCTATTCTGGAAACCCGCTGCGTTAGCAAGGGAATACAGATCTTGATATCGCCTCGCTGACGCTTCGGGCTACAAAAAACACTGACGAAACCAACAAAGCGCAACTTCAAAACTTACGCTTCGGGCTACTACCGCCGGAAAAGTGACGCTGTCCAACTACTCATTTTCGCAGCAGGGCAATTTCAAGGGGCATCAAAATGTGGCCGTGCCTGTGGATCATACTGCTGATGGGCGAATCAGTCTCCGCCGCGCCGGACTTCGACACGCAGGTGATGCCCATACTGACCAAGGCTGGCTGTAACTCGGGATCATGTCACGGCGCGGCGGTTGGGCGTGGTGGATTTCAGCTATCGCTTTACGGCAGCCGTCCCGCAGCCGACTTTGAAGAAATCACACGGGCGCTCGAAGGCCGAAGAATCGATCGACTGCAAAGTGATCGCAGCCTGCTGCTTTTGAAGCCCACGGAACAGCTCAGCCACGAAGGCGGCACGCGACTCGAAATCAACGGACGCGACTATCGAACCATTCAGCAGTGGATCGAGTTTGGCGCGAAGCGTGGCGAAGATCGCAAACTGAGGGAATTCAAGCTGACGAGCGAACCAATCGACGCCGTCGCCAACTCCAGTTCGGGAAAGCGGCAGTTTCAACTTCTTACGACCGCCGAGTTCACTGATGGCACCATCGACAACGTGCTGCCATGGACCGTGCTGACACCCGACGATCCAGGTGGACTCAGTATCAGCGAAACAGGACAGGTCACACTCCAGCGTCCGGGACGGCATCTGATCATGGCGCGGTATCTTGATCAGGTTCGACCACTCGAACTCATTCTACCGTGGCACAACCCGGTACTTCCGCCGCAGCCAGATGACGCCTCCTCATCGATCGATGACTTCATCGACGTCCGACTTGCGGAACTTGGCCTGACAGCGGCTCCTGCATCGGATGATTTCACTTTCATCCGTCGAGTCACACTCGATCTGACCGGACGTCTGCCATCGCCGTCAGCCGTGCTGCAGTTTGCAGGCGACACAGCTGCAGACAAGCGTTCGGTGCTGATCGATCGACTGCTGGATTCCGATGAATTCGTTGAATTCTGGGGCCATCAATTGGCGTTGCTTTTTCGAGTCAGTCAGCTGACAGACAATCCGGTCGTGGCAAAAGAATACTATCTCTGGCTGCGTAATTGCGTGGAACGTGATCTCGCATTCACGGACGTCGCAAGGAAGATGTTGCTTGGCGAAGGTTCTGTCAGGGTTCACGGTCAGGCGGGCTTCTACTACATCGCTTACGATGCTCGAAGTCAGGCCGAAGTTTTCAGCAAGGTTTTCATGGGTGTTCGACTGCAGTGCGCAAATTGCCACGATCATCCACTCGACGCCTGGACTCAGGATGACTACCACGGCCTTGCCGCGATCTTTGCCCGAATCAAACGCGGAGATGAAATTCGGGTTGGCGGCTCAGGCGATGTCATTCACCCGGCGACCGGTGAGCCAGCGATGCCCAAAATTCCCGGCGGACCGATTCTTTCTCCCGACGAAGATCATCGCGCCGCCCTCGCGGCATGGCTGACGTCCGCCGACAATCCGTACTTCGCGAAGTCGATCGTGAATCGTGTCTGGAGTCATCTGCTGGGGCGTGGCCTGGTCGATCCCGTGGACGATCTTCGTGCAACCAATCCGGCGACGCATCCGGAACTGCTCAACTGGCTGGCTCAGGATTTTGCGGATCACGGATATAAGCTGCGACATTTAATCCGACGGATCTGCAACACGCAGGTTTACGCAAGAGGGGCAAGAGTGGATTCGCAAGAATTGGCTCCAGCGGAGTTCTATGTTGCGGCCATTTCCAGACCGCTGTCTCCCGAAGTCTTTATGGATGCGGTCGTCGATGTCTCCAGAACTGCCCCGACAGGCCCCTCAACTCTCCGAATGATCTCGTTTAAGGGCATCACTGCCAGTTCCGCATTCGCGACAGCATTCGGAGGCTGTACTGATTTCTGCGAGTCTCCGGCGATACGACGCTCCGATCTAGCCGTACAATTGCGGCTGATGAATGGCGCAGAACTAAACTCTTTGGTGACGGCAAAAAATATTCTTTATAGGTGGAAATCGGGAGGGAATGAGCCCATCGATTCCTTCATCAACGAATGCTACCTGCGGGTCTATTCCCGCGTGCCACGCAATGAAGAACTGACATTTTGGAAAAACGAACTTCCCGAGAACTCGAATACGGATGCGTTTTTTGAAGTCGTCCAGGACATGCTGTGGAGTCTGCTCAACAGCGATGAATTTTGTACGAATCATTGACCAGAGTCGTCGTTCGCTCCGCGAACGAAACGCAA
>JBBQSE010000282.1:0-10998 GCA_038214195.1 Planctomycetales bacterium | reverse complement strand
CCCATGAAAAGCGTCATGCTGGTGACCTGGGCAATCTTGAAGCAAACGCTGAAGGCAATGCCGAATATTCGTTGACAGTCGATAACATTTCAATTGGCGGTGCAAAGAACGCAATCCTGGGACGAGCGATTGTCGTCCACGCTGATCCGGACGACGGCGGACAGCCGACCGGCAATGCTGGTGCCAGAATCGGCGTCGGCGTCATCGGCGTCGCCAAATCCGCAGAGTAACAACGTTCTGACGGCGGGTGCCTTCGTTGGACCACGTGAGTTTCCGGTGTCGAAGGAATTTCGACACCGGTTTTTCATGCGCCGCGAGGGAATCATCAATGCAAATTTTTGCGTAGTCAGAGGCAGTTGTTGGGCGATTTGGTAATATGCGAATTCGATCTGGAATGTGATTCGATGATTCCAGCCAATTCATAACAAGGCAAGTGGCAATTCTTTATGGGCAGAAGTTTCGAAAATCGCAAAGCGTCGATATTCAAGACAGCAGGTCAGAAATCCAAGCTGTATGCCAAGTATGGCAAGCAGCTGTATGTGGTTGCCAAGAATGGCGTGCCGGATCCTGAAAACAATCCGGCTCTGCGGAACATGATCGAACGGGCCAAACGCGAACAGGTGCCCAGTCACGTGATCGAAAAGGCAATCGAAAAAGCCCGAGGCGCAGGCGGTGAAGACTATTCGGCCGCTCGATACGAAGGGTTCGGTCCCGGCGGCTGTTCGGTGATCGTCGATTGTCTAACCGACAACTGCAATCGGACGATTGGAGACGTGCGGAGCTGTTTCACCAAGACCGGTGCCAAACTGGGAGCGGCGGGTTCCGTCGCGCACCTGTTCGATCATCTGGCGATCCTGTCGTTCAAAGGGGACAATGGTGATCAGGTCCTGGAGGCGATGCTCAACGCCGATATTGACGTGGATGACGTCGAATGCGAAGACGGACAAGTGACGTTGTTTGCTCCGGCGGCTGAATTTTACAAAGCCAAAACTGCGCTGCTGGAGGCGTTCCCGGACATCGAACTGGAAGTTCAGGAAATCGCTTTCCATCCTCAGGCCAACAAGGAACTCAGCGCGGACGACGTGTCGATGTTCGAAAAGTTCATGCACATGCTGCACGATTGTGATGACGTGCAGGACATTTATCACAACGCCGTACTGCCGAGCTAAGCTCTACTGTCCAGAAGTATTCCCCAATTCTCGAAAGATGATCGCATGGCCAAATCAACCTGTCCCGTCACACGTGCTGAATTTCTAAGCGATGCTAAACCCGTTGAGATTTCTATCAACGGTATTCCCATGACTGCCGACGTGAAAGAGTTTTCAACCGGGTCACTGGGATGGTATTTGAACGGAAAAGCGAACGTCAAAGTGGGCGAAAAATCAGTCAGCGTGCAGATCGGCATGAACCTCACCATCGTCGGCTCCAAAGAGTTGCCGAAGGAATAGCGATGACAAAACAATGAATCTTGAACTGATTGATCAGGTGGCGGTGGTTGTCGGCGGTGCGAGCGGTATTGGCTTGGCCACAGCCAGGGCTTTTGCCCTTGAAGGAGCACAGGTTTCGCTGTGGGATCGCAGCGAAAGTGTGTTGCAGGCAGCCGAAAAATTGACCACCGAGTTCGCGATTCAGGTGACGGGTGTTGTCGCAGATGTCACTGATGAGGACTCGATTCAACAGGCTCTGATTCAAACGGTTCTGGCGCATGGCCGCATTCAGCATCTCGTACACGCGGCGGCGATCGGGTCGGGCAAATATGGCTTTCCGTTCACAAACCTGAAAGTGTCGGACTGGCCGCGCGTCCTGGAAGTCAACATTCTCGGCATGGCCAATGTTGCCCACGGGGTTGCTCCACATATGGTCAAACGCGGCGAGGGCACAATGGTCTTCGTGGCCTCAATCGCCGGGCAGATCGGCTCGCAGACCGACCCGCCGTACAGTGCCTCAAAAGCGGCGAATATCAACTTCGCTCAATGCATGGCAAAGGATCTTGCTCGTCACTCAATCCGCGTCAACACGGTCTGCCCTGGCATGGTACAAACACCGCTGAATCGATCTGTCTGGCAGGCTTGGCATGACCAGACGCCGACGGGGCAACAAATGACTTACGAAGCATGGGCCGAACAAAAGATCCGCACACTGGTTCCGCTGGGAAAATGGCAGACAGTGGAGTCCATCGCTGACATGATCGTCTTCCTGTCCTCAGCCCGCGCGCAACATGTCACCGGCCAAACGATCAACGTCGATGGTGGATTTGTGATGCATTGGTAAGAAAAATCGTGAAGGTCAATGACCTGATCAATTCGTTCGACTGGCTCAGCGTCAAAAAGAATGAGGCGTATCCCGTGTTCACCATCCCGCAACTAAAAATCACCGCAGAACCAGCGACGTTGAGCGTCACGAAAGTCCAGTGACGTTAATGAGTTAGACAGCGTCACTCTATGCAAACTCTCAGTATTTTTTCGTGTTATTGATGACGAGGCGTCGAATGAAACACAATTACTCAGGGATGCTGGCAATCCTGAATGCCGTCGCTGCGTTCATGATCGCGGGTGCTGGTCAGGCAGCCGAAGCAGCGTTACCGAAAGTCACAACCGTGCCGGTTCCAGCCGGTGGTCACGCGATGGAAGCGAAAACGGATGCCCACGGAACGATTCATTTGGTGTTTGATTCGTCGGATGGTCCGCAGTACGCCAAATCCATCGACCATGGAAAAACGCTGAGCACGCCGATTCCGATCGTCGATCCGGCATCGCGCAAGGCCGGTCTGGAGTTCATTACGTGGGACATGGCTGTGACTTCCGACGGAGCGGTCCATGTGGCGATCGGAAATAACGCATGGAAACTGAAGCTGCCGAAAGACGAGTGGGGATTTTTCTACACGCGACTGCTTCCGGGTGAGACAGCGTTTGCCCCGCTGAGGAACATAAATCACAAACCGAGCGAAGGGTTTTCACTGGCGGTGACGGAGAACGGAGACGTCACTGCCATCTGGATGGCCGACAAACTTTTTGTGAATGTTTCACATGACGGGGGAAACACGTTTGCTTCCGCCGTTGAGATCGATCCGGTGCTGAATCCCTGCAATTGCTGTACGACACGTTCGGTTTACGGGGCCGATGGACGGCTGGCGATTATGTATCGTGAAGAAACGAACAACGATCGTGACATCTACCTTGCGTTGTGGGATCAGGCGCATAACAAGGTCACAAAGACGCGTGTCAGTACGACGCCCTGGAAGATCGATTCGTGTCCGATGACGTACTACTCCGTGACGCAGAGCGGAGATGGGTTTGTGGCGGCATGGCCGACGCAGGGGGAAATCTATTTCGCCCGGCTGGATGCCAGCGGCAAGCCCCGCGCGCCCAAAGAAATCAAGACTCCTGGTTCGAATGGGATGCGCACGGGAATACTGACTCTGACGACTGCGGATGGCGGAGCGTTGGTAGCATGGAAGAAGGACAATCAACTCGGCTGGCAATTGTATGACAACCGGGGCCGCCCCTCGGGAACACCTGGCTCCACTGCAAGCGCAGGCAACGGTGCCGCCGGTGTGGTCGCGAAGAATGGCGATGTGGTTCTGTTTCTCTGAGGCATTGAGACAAACCTGCGTTGCTCACGAAGCAGGCCGGACCGATGCTGATTTCAGTGCGAATCATCGTGATTTCAGGACTGCACGATCATAAAGGGGTTGGACAGGCCGGTTGTTGGCAATCAGAATCGACCGAAATTGGTTGATTAACTCGGAGCTGACTCCCAGCGGTTCTTTGATGACGATCCACTCAACGCCTTCGGTGCAGGGGGGCGTGGTGAACGAACCCTTGTATGAAAAGTACTCACGACTTTTCGGTAACAAATTCGCCGGATCTCTGCGCCCCTGGAAAGCCACCATCTCACCTTCGCGATTCGGCAATGTATAAACGGGGATTGACAACTTCGCATTTTCATCCGGCTGAACCAGTACTGCAAGGACAGCCACTTTGCCATCGGCTGCTTTGTGGACGAAGTGCAGTTCCATATCGAACTGCTTTCCGTCGATGACATGCTCGCTGGGTGTATGCACATGAAACTGTTCGAGAGCAAACTTCCGGTCGCCCACGTACATGAAACTTCCTGGCAATTCATCGTGCTGAATCGTATGCCCGTTGTTTCGGGAGACAATTTGCTCAGGTCGATAGTCGAAGTTAAGTTTGGGCAGATCCAATGCCTCAGCATCCTTTGAGTTGAGGCTCACCGGAGATTGTCGCCTGCCGGTTTCAGCAACCTTGTACGACGGATCCAGCTCTCCCCAAAACTTTGGTCCGGTCGCACCTTCATATGACCAGGCTGTTGCGTGTTCGTGCTCTCCCTTCGCAAAATAAGGATGTTTGTCAGCATCCTTATTCAGGCTCGGATAGACTACAGACCAGTCGTTCTGCATATCCACAACGAGCCAGCCGTTTTCCGCAGCTTCTGTCAGCCCCTTGTCGAGACGACCAACAGCGGAATCACGATCGTACGCGAATTCGCGTTTGGCGTCGGTGTGATGGACGATCAGACCGAGTCGCGGCCCCGTCCCTGACGTTGTCCACTGCAGCATTTGCAGGTCGCCGTCTGAGTTGCCGAAAGCCGCAATCGGGCGTCGTCCGATGAACTTGTGAATTCCAATCGGCTTGCCTTCCCTGTCATCAATGAAATCAATTTCTGGCAGGCGAAGCAGAACCGGTGAATCGCCCCGCATCTCAAACTTAACCTTGATGCTGGAGCCAATCACCTGCTGGGGCGGAATGCCGTAGACACGCTCAGACCACGGACGCATGAATTCCGCTCCGCCACCGGAAACGATCCACGTCTGAAAACCATGAGCACGCAAATAATCCATCAGCTCCAGCATCGGCTGAAAGACCATTTCCGAATACAGTCGTCCTGATTCCGGATGACGCGCGGTGGCGATCCAGTCTTTGACGATTTCTTCAAATTGGTCGGTAGTCATTCCGGTATGTGTTGCCTTCACAATTTCGAGTATCGCGTGTTCACCGCCAGCCGCGATGGTCTTGATGTCACCCTCAATCGCGGCTTTCATGATGGGATTTTCGTTCCATTCCGGATGTTGTGGAGCGGTGGCTTTGACGCGATCAAGGGCGAACGCCAGCTGAAAATAGAACGGCTTCTCACTCCACAGCGTGCCATCGTTGTCGAAGACGGCAATCCGTTCATCCGGAGGAACAAAATCACCACTTCCTTCAATCGAGACGCGATTGACAAATCGCGTGATCGTGGCGAGGACCTCGGTGTCATTCCAGGACTCCAACTCCTGCGCTGCGACCAACTCCTGAGCTGCAAGTTGTGTCGTTGCACTCACCAGAATGATTCCGAGCACGGTGACAGTGGTGAAGAATCTTGTGGTCATGATTTTGGAAACTCCTCCGTTCATTTGGATACTCCTGGGCTGTATTGGTTCAGCGTAAACCGTCGGTCAGTACAAATCAACATGGTACGAAACAACAGGGAGTTTATTCCGGAGTCGAAATACTCAGAGGCTGTGAAAGAATAGCCGTGGGGCAGGTTTGGGGACGTCGATTTAATTAGTGTTGATTTTGTGGAATGACTTTGTAGTTGTAGTCGTTGAGTTTTTCGGGGTATTCAACGACGACGTTTGCTGCCAGTTTCTGTTGAGCTTTGTTGGCGGGGCGGAAGGTTTCTTCCAGAACATGAGCGGTTGTCACAAGCCCGGTTGATGTGCATGCTCGGGACTCGATCGCATCGACCATCTGATCGGCAGACGTGAATATCTGACCGCTGTAGGCGCGTTCCACATGAGGAAAAACTCGCCGTTCAATCGGATTATATTTCGAACAATACACCGGCAAATGGGCCACTTGAATCGGAAGTCCGATCGCCGCCGACACAAGACTCAGGTTGTGTTTGAACACGTTCGAGCGATAATTGTTGCTGCCCCCGCAATCCATCAACAGCAAAATTCGGTCTGCCGCAGCGTGAGCAAGCTGGCCGATCCGTTCCCAATACCATTGAAAACTGGGACACGCGAAGGCCCCCGTGTCGTGCCCGGAACTCAGGTTCATGTGAGCCGTGTTATGTTGCGAATCGTAGATTCCGTGCGTGATGATTTCGCCGGTGGCGTACGATGGAAGCGGATGATCAAGCGTTTCCACCGGGCCGTCGGCCAGCACATCGCCGGGTCGCTGCACGTTGCCCAGCATTTCCTTTTGCTTGCTGTCGATGCTGAAAATCGCGTCTTTTGTGCGGCGAAACAATGATCTCAGACGATTGATGATGCCGAACTGTTCGTCTCGATCGCGGCTGGGAGCCTTCGTGACCGAATTCACCTGTTGCCGCTTTTTCAGATCGCGTTCCTGGCACAACTGTTTCACGACCGGCCACGACACGAACGTGACAGCGTTCGTTAGCAAGTCGGCGATTTCAGTGATCGGAAGGTAAGTCCAGCAGGTCGTTTGATCTGTCGGATCGCCGGCCGTGCGTTCGTCGAGAATCTCTTCCAGTTCGTCGCGCAGTTCCGGATGTTCATCGACCTTCTTTGGTCGACCGGCTCCTTCGCGGCGCTGGCGGCCTTCGGCTGGATCGCCATCGTCTTTGATTGTGTCCAGTTCTTTGCGGCCGCGAGTGATCACTCCTTTGGAGCAGCCAACCAGATCGGCCAGATATTTACATCCGCCATGCGGCAGTGCCAAAGACAGAGACGCCAGATAACGCCTCTGATCTTTTTCAGCCAGTGTCTCGTAAACCGCTTTGACCTTGGCACCCTCATTGGCTGACAAAAATGAACTTTCAAATGCAGACATGTTCTCCTCCGTGAACAGCGTGATCAAAATTCTTTCCCACGACATTCTACAAGATTCCAACACCATCGCAAAAAATTTACTAAAACAATCGACGTCCCCCGCGAACGAAACGTGCGTGGTGGCGGGCTGTCCGTTTCGTTCGCAGAGCGAACGACGACTATGAAACCCTCTTTGCCAAAATCTCGTCCAAAATCTGCTGGCTGGTGAATCCATCGGCTACGGCTTCGTACGTCAGTCGAACTCGATGCAGAATCACGTCTGCGGCCAGTGCGAACAAATCATCGGGCGTCACGAAGTCACGGCCCAGAATTAACGCCCGAGCGCGCGACGCTTTGATGAGCGAAATCCCCGCGCGAGGACTGCAACCCAGTTCGAGCTGCGGATGTTTTCGAGTGTCGTTGACCAGTTGCACAATGTGTTCGACAAACGTGTCGCTGACGTAAACGCTGTTGACCGCTTCCATCGCCATGATCAAATCGTCAGCGTGGCCGACAGGTTCCTTTTCGAGGACGTCGAATTCAGTCTGCACAATGGCCCCGCCGTCGCGACGTTCGATTCCAAGTCCAATGTTGCGTTTGAGGACTTCGCGTTCTTCTTCATGCGTTGGGTACTGCAGCCGATGACAAAGCATGAAACGGTCGAGCTGGGCTTCGGGCAGTTCGAAGGTCCCCGACTGTTCAATCGGATTCTGAGTCGCAATCACCAGAAATGGTGCGGGCAGCAGAAAAGTTTCGTCGCCAATCGTCACTTTACGTTCCTGCATGGCTTCCAGCAACGCTCCCTGGACTTTCGGAGCGGCTCGATTGATTTCGTCCGCGAGCAGCAGATTCGTAAAGATCGGCCCCTTTCGAGTCCGAAACTCACTGGTCCGCTGGTCCAGAATTTCCGAACCCAGAATGTCGCTGGGCAACAGGTCGATCGTGAACTGAATCCGCATAAAGTGCAGATCGATGGACCGCGACAGCACCGACACCAGCAGCGTCTTTGCCAGTCCGGGCACGCCCTGTAACAACAGGTGACCGCCGGTGAAGAGCGCAATCAGCGTGCGTTCAACAACAACTTCCTGCCCCACGACCACGCGACCGACTCGCTCGCGGATCTTCCGCACAAATTCGGCGACTCGTGCGTGATCGACACTCTTCACTTCTTGATCCATGTGCCTGGCCAGCATGCAATGGGGAGAATTCGAACGCGGACCAGAGACCAGTCCGCCCACAGGCTGGCAGTCTAGCGCACCGTCTGCGGCAATGCCACGATGAAGGTGTCGTTTTGTGCCTGATCGGCTTCGATCGACTGAATGACCTTCGGGCAAAACCGGCGAATAGCCGCGATCATATCCGTGTCGCCAGCGCTCGACGACTTCAGAACCTGGCGGGTGATTTTGTCAAAGTCAGGCATCACACTTCAATGGCAGAGAAAAATATCGATCGCCTTACGGTCCGATGATGATGGCATTGATTTCGCCGATAGCAACCGGAGTGTTAGATGGGTCGTCATCAACCGTGAACTTCAGATGGGCAAACATTGCGTTCTTCTGACCTCCCGTTGACGTGGCGGTGAGTTCGTAGTCTCCTGGCGGAATATCGTGGATCACAAAGACCCCTTCTGCTTCGATACGGAAACTCTGCGTGAGTGATCTCTTCAGATATTCACGACCCGCAGGCTCACCAGCCCATTCGTGATACCATGCCTGTTTTTGATCTTCCCAGCCGATTCCTGGCGGATACGGAGGATCCTCCGGGATCCGTTTGATTTCACCGCGTATGCCGTCCAGACTGATCTTGTTGCTGTAGTCTTCCGGCAGTGTGATGCGACCGACAACTGTCCGTCCGCTCCCTCCCAAATTGACTATGGTTGTCTTTCCCGCATCGACAAAGACCTCCGTCCTCAGACTGAGATGTCCGGGATCGGACCGGCCAGGTCGAGAGACATCCCGGCGGCTCACGAGCTGCGCCCGTCCGAATGGCACCTTTGGAAATTCGAATGTGCCATCGGCATCGGTTTGAGTTTTGAACCACAAGAGATGGATTTCGTCGTTGACGGCGGACTTATCGCCAAGTCGCAGCGTCCCCGAAACGCTGCCCCAGGGTCGGAAGACGATCCGCACCGGAACATCCGGATGTTCAAAATGGCCGCTTCCGAATCCTTTGTCATTCATAGCGGCCAGGTCTCTAAAACGACTGGATGCTGTCACATGGAATTCAAACTCTCCGTTCGCATCACTGCGACAAATTTCCTTCGGGTGAGGGTTCTTGCGCAGCTCCGAGATCGCATCAGAAATGATGGGAACCTCCGGAACGGGTTTTCCGTCGGCGTCCACAACCATGCCTTTTAATGTGATGCCGAACACCAGCTTTCCCAGTGCGCCTGGCGACGTAGAATCCCAGTTACTCGAGCCATCATCACGGTCCCGGTCCTGCTGGATTTGCTCATCCTTTCGTGCCACAACGGCAATGGATGTCGTTAGTGTCGTGATGTTTCCTGGACGAAGTGAAATCCCTTCAATCTTCGCGTTTGCTCGAGGATAATGGCGTACCAAAATCTCCTGAAGCTGCTCCAGCGGCACGGGAAACGTAAGCTTCGCGTACTTGGCCGCGATCAAGCCGTCCGAAGGCATCACGACCGCGCCCGAACGGTCAATGCCAACAAACGTCAACAATCCATTCGGTTGAAAATTGAACAAGACGCTGCACTGATCTGGTCCAACAGACTCAGCCTTTAACAGCCGCGAGATGACTCGGTCATCTGTCTTTGGAATGGAGACGCTCTTCTGCGTGACTTCCACGCGCTGCAGGATTTCTGGTTCGGCCGCCGCGACCGAGATGGTCAGGTCTTCAGAGGCCCGTTCATGCGTCGGATCAAGTCCGACCAGGATGACCCCGGAACCCAACGAAACGCTGCGTTCACCGATGTATTCTCGCCGTCTATCGTGTTCCAAATACGGAGTGGCGCTGGAATACTTGTCGAGTTTCATTGCGATGACGGTTCCGAGTCCATGCAAATCTGCGGCCGTCACGTCAGCGATTTTGATTTGATCCCTTCCATCAACGGACCACCACTCCGGCTGATCGTTGTGAAGTCGTCCGACTCCCATGACCTCGGCAATGGCACCGTTCGGCAGAGTCAGGCGCAAGGTGTGGGAATCGCTGATTTCGGGGATGGTGACTTGAGCTTTTCCTGCTTCTGCATTTCCTGGTAACTGTGGAACAATATCAGGCTGCAGCCCCAAATTGGCATGCTCAAATCGCTCAGTTCCCATCCCTGCAGGCGCAATCACGATGCCGCTGAGCTTCTCGATCGGCACATAAAATCGCAGTTGTGTGACGCGGAGTTCACGGTACGAAGTAGAGACATCGTCGATGATTTCACCGGGTACGAATTTGCCGTCGGTCGTCGTGGCAAAGAGTGGCATTTGAACCTTGTAGTTGCGAATTACTGAAAGCCGTATTGATGAGTCATTCTGGCTCTTCAGATCGAAGAACGAATCCAGTTCTAACTTGCCGATGTACTTTCTCTTGCCAACATCATCCGCTGTCAGCTCAAACGTCTGTTCTCTGCCTGTCACCACCATCGCGGATGTCTCTACTGTGCCGGTATACCTGTCCGAAGGGACTTCGATCGTCGCGAACACGACTGCTGGATCCGTCGCTGCTCTCCAGGTTCTGGAGAAATAGAAACCAGAATTCTCACGCCGGTAAAGGCCCTGCAGCCAGGCGTTCTCGGTGACACGAAAGACGCCAACCGTTTCGAGTTCCTTCAGCTCCGAAACAGGCGGCACAGGCAAATCGGTCGGCATCCACGGTGGACCCCATGTCCTGATTCGACCGTTCACCAGCCGCACGAAACCCAGCACAACGGCTTCTGGCTTCTCGGACGATTTCTTTTTCACGATTGCCGCTGGCGGAACATTCGCATGCTGTTGGGCGATGATGATGTCGCCATGCCACAACAGTGAGGTTGCCAGAAGCACTGCGAACAGCATTGATCCAGCCAGCCTTGCGGATCGTAGTTTACGATCAATCAACTCACACATCGCAGCACCCGTCGCTGAAGGAAGGATAAGACACGCAAGCCTGCATGGGACGGTAACAGGAAGTCGCGATGAAAGACAGTTGGGGAATAGTCGTGGGGGGGGGGGGGGGCGCCCAACCAACACAAGGAGGGGGGGGGGGGTTGGTGGGGGTGGGGGGAGGAAGAG
>JBBQSE010000281.1:0-11062 GCA_038214195.1 Planctomycetales bacterium | reverse complement strand
CGCAGCATGTCATACAGGCGGCGATATTGTTCGGCAGGACGCGTAAACGTCACGGCCAGGGCACCTGCAGGAAAGTGTTCGGCAACTTTCTTAAAGTCGTCTGATTCTGAAAGCGGGCGCATGTCATCGTCGTTTCGCAGTGCCTGTTCAAGCTGGCTTCCGCCGATCGCGATCAACAACTGGTTGTTGGCCACTGTGAATGACATCTTCTGACCGTTCGGCGGCTCAATCTCATAGATTGTGGCACCACTCAGTTCGCGTGTTTCGCCAGGAAAACCTGGCTGACTTGCCAACTTGTTCAGCAGGTCAGAAAACTTGCTGCTGTCGCGAACGCCGAGGGCAAACAGGATGTCATCTGACGCGGCATCGGACGTGCGGTCAGCGGGAGCCATCGCCATCTGCATCGTGCCGTCGAGCTGATCGATGACATCGTTCTTGATATGGACCTCCGGGCCTTTTTCCGACAGATTATCGATGACCTTCTCAAAGGAACCAGCTCCCTGAAACATGTCGAACAATCCCTCGATGGCCGTGTAGGCCTCATTCACTTTCCAGCGACTCGCCATCCAGGCACTGGCGTTTTCCTTGACCCATGATGGCGGAACAGGATCGACCACGTCGAGCTGAAAGATCTGCATGGCGGCCTGCGGAGGCTGATCCGTATAGACAAACGAGCGAGAGAGTCCCTCGAAGCCGTCAGTGCCAACTTCGCCAACAGAACCGATACCCTTCAACTGGCTGATACCAATTGTTGGGAAGAAACCGATCGCCATTCCAGCGCCGAGACCGGCTTCACCCAGCGAGCCCGTTTGAACGAGCTGAGTGAACAGGCCAACTGGATCGACATACGTAGTCATCACTCCAGCGCCGGGAGTTGATTCACATTTTTCCATGATGTAGGCATAGACATTATTGTTCTTCAGTGATTTTTCGGACGTGCCATCCCAGTTGTCGAGTGTCAACTTCAGCAGGGCGCTGCTGCTGGAGACGACAAGTCGTTCGTCCTTCAGGAACCAGCCGAACTCTTTCGCCAGCGGAGTCTTCGATGACACCTCTTTATTGGTGACGGTGTACATCGTCAATTCTGTGCCATCGTGTTCTATGTTGGTTGCTTCCAGATCGCTGGACTTATTCAGTTCCGTCGCTGCCTTGTCGAGCAGGCTGCGAACTTCAGACTCGTGCGTCCCGTAGTCCAGGAGCAAAATTACGCCCATGCTTCGTGGTGGCGCTTTGGAAAAAGCGATGGTAATTTCGCCCGTGGGAATTGCACACAACTCATCAACCGTCAGACCCACGGCATCCTGAACCTGCGAAAAACCTTCCTGGAGTTCATCGCCGAATGCGTTCTTTATCTCGTTTTTGAATTCTTCAAGAGCCGGATCCGCCAGCAGGTGACCGGCGGATGATTTTTCGAACGACTCTTTAAATCCTTCCACGCTGGGCATGGACATGTAGAAGTAGGTGTCTTTCGGAAGAATTTGACTGCTGAGAACTTTGGTGTCCGCCGTCTGTGCCGCAGTAACTCCGCACAGGCCACCCAGCATCACGGCGGATGCGAGCAGCGTTTTTTTACATCGATCCAGAAACATCTAAAGGTCTTTCATCGTAGAGACATTGAAATCAGGGAGCCGACGCTCGCCCGCAGGATTCTCACTCACGTCACGCCGAGTGGTCAAGCGCACATTCAAAGGGATTGCCTGTTTTGAGATCGTCCGGCAATCTTATCTGCGTGCAGACGCCTGGCATGGAAAGTTGGCCCCCATTCCCGCCATGCGAGGCGCAGAACCGGGCTTATTCGGCATCGCCAACAAATTCCTGGCGTGTTTCTGAGGAAAAAGAAACGAAACATGCGATTTCCCGACGATCCCGGCATGGAGCACTTGATGTCAAAATTGATCGTGGGCAGCAGTTGACGTTGCTGATTCAGGGGATTCCTGCTCAGATGCATCCCGGTAGCGGAGTCCTCACGGAGCATTCAACGTTGGCAAGCAGACAGCTGGAAGAATCAGCCTGGGACGTGCCCGACGTGCCCCTCGACAATGCGATACCCGGTCTTCATACCGCTGACGCAGCACCCGTCGGAGACCATTCACTGCGGAGTGGAAACGGTGCGGGGACGCACGCAGTGGCTTCGACCGCGTTCTGGGGCTTTCTGACGACCCAATTCCTTGGAGCCTTCAACGACAATTATTTCAAGCAGATGGTGCTGCTGACCTGTGCCAGCAATGTGGCAGTTGCCGCCGGCAGGACGTCTGCCGAACCGGATCGCCAGTCGCTGGCGATGGCGGCGTTTGCGATGCCTTTCGTGCTGATGTCGGGACTGGGCGGCTACCTTTCAGACCGCGTCGAGAAGCAGCGCGTCATCGTCGGCTGCAAGCTGGCGGAAATTCTGATCATGACTGTGTCGCTAATCGTGCTGCTGATACCCGGCCTGAGTTCCGATGTTCAGGTAATGTCGATGATCTTTGTGCTGTGCCTGATGGGAGCCCACAGTGCGATCTTTGGACCCTCAAAGTATGGAATTCTGCCAGAACTGTTTCGCGGTGACAAGTTGCTGCCGGTGAACGGGGCTGTGCAGATGACCACGTTTCTGGCAATCATCTTTGGCACCGCCTGTGCTGGATTTGCTTTGGATCAGCTCCGTGACTCCATGTGGATCGGCAGTGCGATCGCCATCAGCATCGCAATCGCAGGAACTTTCGCCGCGCTGTTCGTCCCAAAAACGCCCATCGCTCACCCTGGCCTGAAACTCAAACTGGAAAACCTGGCAATCCCGGCAGACGTTTGGCGGCTGATTCAGCGCGAACGTGGACTGCTGCACGCGATCCTTGTCGCGTCAATGTTCTGGTTTCTGGGTGGCGTGACACAAATGGCGGTTAACACCCTTGGAAAAACGACACTTGGTCTCAGCGCCACACGCACGAGCCTGATGGTTGCCGCGATCGGACTGGGGATTGCAGCCGGATGTGTGACAACCGGATTCTTCGGGAAAGGCGGCAATGGTCGTCAATGGGTGACAACTGGCGCGTGGTTGCTGTTTGTCGCACTGACAATGATCGCAACGCTGGGAAGTGGAATGGCGGGAATCCCGGAAAATGCTGGAGTCATCGACGCGAAATTTTTGACAGCATTGCTCACAGCCGACACTCTCGAATGGAGTCTGCGGATCAGCATGATCCTGTTAGGGGTCGCCGCCGGGATGTTTGTTGTGCCAGTGCAGGTCTACCTGCAGCAGACGCCACCCGATGAACTCAAGGGGCGTGTGCTGGGAGTTCAGAATCTGATCACATGGATCGGAATCCTGCTTTCCGCCGCCTACGTCGCTGTGGGAAATATGTTGCTCAAGGTAATTGCTGGCCATGATGGAGAATCCCGGATGCAGTGGGTCATCTTTGTTTCACTTGCTATCCTCATGCTGCCGATTTGTCTGCTCTATCGACTGCCGGACGTAAGCCTCAGTCGTGAACCCGTAAGTGAAATGCAATGACCGAATTGCTTCCCGCGCAGGGGAAAGGCAAGTTGGGACCTTCCTGCCTCTGAGAAAAGAAAGTGGCTTAGTTTCGGTCGCCTTGTCACTGCGAAACATGAGAGACAGAATCCCAGAGCCTCTCCAAAAAAATCTTCCGCGTATCGCGGTTACCAACAACAGTTGTCCAGCGAACCTGAAGATGGTTTCACGTCGCGACAGCTTCTCTTCCGATGGCTGGCAGGTTGAATGACTGATCCAAAGCCCTCAACAAATGACATCCTCGCAAAGATTCGCGCGAAGGCCGCATCGGTGCCTCCCCTCGAATCTGCGGCGACTTCTGATACACCGGCGTCAGCTGATTCAACAGCAACCCAGCCTGTGGATTCGACATCTTCGGGGGCGACTGCTTCGACTCCAAAGAGCACTGCCGAGATTATGGCTGCGGCTCGTGCGAAGGCGAAGCCCGCTGCTGCTCCGACCGGGACGGCGGCGATTCTTGCTGCCGCCAAGAAGCCTGCTGGTGCTGCTCCGGCGGCTGGTGCGGCTCCGAAGAGTCCTGCGGACATCCTTGCGGCAATTCGGGCAAAGGCCGGCGCAGCGACTGCGGCAACCCCCGCTGCAGGCAAGCCTGCTGCTGGTACGGCTCCCGCAAAGGTTGACGCATCCAAGGCTGCAGGTAAGTCTGCTGCGGAAATGATCAAGGAAGCGCGAGCGAAGGCTGATGGAGCCCCGGTGGCTTCTCCGAAGGTTGTGCTCCCATCAAAGCCGCTGCCAGGGAAAGCTCCGGCGGCAAAGAAGGCGGCTGACGTTCCCCGTCGCAGTATTCTGGGTGCCTTCGTGGCTGCCGTCTGCTCCTGGGTCTTTGTGGCCTGGTCTTCGATCATTGCGGCATCGACTGTCGGGCTGCTCGGAACTGCTCGGTTCATGATGCCCAATGTGCTTGTGGAGCCGCCTACGAAGTTCAAAATCGGCCCGCCGAATGATTATGCTCCCGGCACCGTATCGACGAAATGGCAGGCTCAGTTCAATATCTGGGTCGTGAATGCTGAGGTTGACGGTGTGCAGGCAATTTATGCATTGAGTACCGTTTGCACTCATCTCGGCTGCACTCCGAACTGGCTGGAAGGTGAGCAGAAATTCAAGTGCCCATGTCACGGCTCGGGTTTCTATAAGAGTGGGGTGAATTTTGAAGGTCCCGCTCCTCGTCCGCTGGAACGAGTGGGTATCCGGCTGGCTGAAGATGGAATGCTGGAAGTTGACAAGAGTGTCAAGTTTCAGAAAGAACTTGGTCAATGGGCCAATTCTTCGTCTTTTGTGGGTGTGACCTGATAGTAATTGAGTTGAACTGGCCTGGATCGAGTTTCGGGGCGCGTGCGGCGATGTGTGACTTCGGACTGCACGCTGCCGGATGCTGAGGATTTCAGTTCCTGGCCCCTGATTTGGTGATCGTTGCGTTTATTGGTGTTTGTGGCGGGTTTCGTCTGAGGAACTGAAGGTGTCTGTCGGCGACTACATTCGTGAATCACAGATCTGGAAAAGTATTTTTCGGCATCCCGCTCCGACGGATCGGCGCAACCGCGTCGTCGTGATGCTGACGAATTTTTTCCTGCATTTGCATCCGGTGTCGATCAAGCAGCAGGGAATTGCGTTGTCCTACACGTGGTGTATGGGCGGGATTACGTTCTTCCTGTTTCTGGTTGAGACGATTACTGGCGTGCTGCTGATGTTTTACTATCGTCCGACGCTCGAGTGGGCGTTCTACGACATTCAGGCATTGCGCGATGTGCAGACTCTCGGCATTATGCGAGAAATCCATCGCTGGGCCGCCCACGCGATGGTGATCACTGTTTGGCTTCACATGTACCGCGTGTTCCTCACCGGCAGCTACAAGCCGCCGCGTGAGTTCAACTGGGTGATCGGAGTGCTTCT
Organism: Planctomycetales bacterium; assembly: GCA_038214195.1. Taxonomy (GTDB): domain Bacteria; phylum Planctomycetota; class Planctomycetia; order Planctomycetales; family Planctomycetaceae; genus SXXK01. Next base: position 5,664 of record JBBQSE010000281.1, on the reverse strand, counting down.
GCTGGTTCTGACGCTGCTGCTGTCGTTCACTGGATATCTGCTGCCTTGGGATCAGTTGGCGATCTGGGCTATTACCGTGGGTTCGAATATGGCGAAGGCCACGCCGGGATTGGGGACAGAAGGTCCGGGATTTCAGTTGTTTAACACCAGCGGCTACGAGTTGATCACAAACGCGTCAGATGCAAAATTTCTGTTGCTTGGCGGACGTTTCGTCGGCGAAGCGACTCTCAATCGGTTTTACATCCTGCACTGTGTTGCTATTCCATTGGTGGTCAGCGGATTGATTGCTGTTCACTTCTGGCGTGTCCGCAAGGACGGTGGGATCAGTCAGCCGTTATAACTCGTCCTGTGTCAGGCTTGTTTCGCTGTTGTTCGTCATTTCATCTGGTGTTTTCCTCGCCGGGTTTAGTCAATGTTGAATCCTCATCCCGATCTCACCGCCAGCGTTCTGATCGGCCTCGGCTGGTACTATCTGATTCTGTTCGGCATGAACCTGCTGTGGACGCTCCGCAGTTACAAGCATGACGGTGAATACAGCAACGGCGTCCCCAAAGCTGCGTTTTGGGCTGTACTGACATCCATCCTGTTGATGACGTCAGCGTATCATTTTACATATCCACCGGATGGTTTTCTGATTCAGATGCCGTTGTGGTTCCGGACCTTCTTCAACGCGTACTTCTCGAACCCGGTCCTCTATTTCGTACTTTCGATTGCTGGTCTGGTCTTTATGGTCGCCGCGCGTGAGTGGTGGATTAAGCCAACTGTCGCCTGGTGCCTGCTCAATGCCTCCCTGTTGTTCATGGGGTTGAGCATGACGGATTACGACTTTCGGCAGATCGTCGGGAAGCCGGACAACGTGCCGATCGTGGCGATGCTGTTCATTGTGGCGTTCTTCACCTGGATCTACTTCTCTCGGTCAGTTGATAATGACCGCAGAATCGCTCAAGGTCGTCCGTTGTTTGAGGCGGAGGACAACGAAAAAGTTCTCGTGTGGCCGGACTTGGTATACACCGAGCTGATTTGCATGGTTGTCTTGACAGCGGTGTTGATTTTCTGGGGGATTGCACTTCAGGCTCCCTTGGAGGAGCCCGCTTCGTCGATGAAAACACCAAACCCCTCCAAAGCGCCGTGGTACTTTCTTGGGCTGCAGGAAATGCTGGTGTATTTCGATCCGTGGCTGGCGGGCGTTGTCCTGCCAAGCATCATCCTTGGCGGACTCATGGCTGTTCCCTACATCGACTTCAATCGGCTGGGTAATGGTTACTACACCTTCAAGCAGCGTTCATTTGCAGTGACCACGTTTCTATTCGGCTTTTTGCCATTGTGGGTGGCTTTGATCGTTCTGGGGACGTTTTTGCGAGGACCGAACTGGAACTTCTTTGGAATCTACGAGTACTGGGATGTCCACAAGGTAGAGGCTGCTACAAATAAGAATCTGAGTGAGTTCTTCTGGCCATTGTTCGGCGGAATTCCAAAAGGCTCGGGCGTTCTGGATATCCTGTTGCGAGAAGCTCCGGGGATCATCCTTGTGATCGGTTACTTTGCGGTTCTGCCGCCGGTTCTTGGTCTAACGGTCTTGAGGAAATTTTTCGCACGCATGGGCGTCATTAGATTTCTGGTGTTTTCGAATTTGATTTTGTGGATGGCAATTCTGCCCATCAAGATGCTGCTTCGCTGGTCGTTTGCCTTGAAGTACATCGTCGGTATTCCAGAGTACTTTTTCAACATCTGACCCGGACTTGTGCCAGTGGCGATTTTCCGGTGTTTGTAAATTACTGAGGACGGGCGGAAGGCCCAGCCAAAGTCATGCCAGCAAATGATACATATTGGTGGAATCAGAAGACGCTAAATATCGTCTTTGCGCTCAGCAGTGTCACGCTGCTGTTGTCGGTCATTCTGATGATGCAGAAGGACCAGGATGACGAATGGCGTCCGATTCAGCGTAAAAATTTTGCACTTGAAGCAAAACTTCGCGAGGTCGAACTGAAAACGATCGAGACCACTGAGTTTAAGGCGAAGACCGCTGAGCTGCAGAAAGAAATCGATGCAGCCGCAGTCGCTCTGGCAGCCGCGAAGGCAATCCCTGAAAATGCGGAATTGTTTGCTCTGCAGGATTCACAGCAGCGCGACGTGGATCGGCTCGAGTTGGCTCTCAAGTCCAAAAATGGACTGCGTGACGAAGCACGAGCCCAGTTTGACCTGGCTGTGCGTGACGAGTTGCCGGACAATATAGTCAATCAGAAAATGGCCCAGTTTGATCAACGTCAAGGTGCCTGTGATGCGGCTCAGCAATTGCTTGATGCCGCCAAGGCGGAATTGGCTGTAACCACAACCGCAACAAAGAAGATCACGCGAGCGCACGATGATTTGGTAGTGGCTCTTGAAAAGATGACCAAAGATGCCGCCCGAGTGCAGGCGTCGCTGGAGAACATTCAACCGACTTGGTTCCTTTCCATCATCAAGCGGCGAATGATGGAAATGCCGATCATCGATGGCTTCAACTCCCACTTGAAGATCGTTCAAGACTGGATGCCAAAGCTCCGGCAAACGCTGGGAATGGCGAAGATCGCGCGCTTCGACCGCTGTCGCACATGTCATCAGAACATCGACAAGACTGCAACCGGTGGATTCCCGGCATTTCCGGAAGGACACCCTTCCACAGACGATGTGGCGACATGGGTAAGTGAAGATAAGTTCCCGCAGCCGTACGCGACACATTCGAATACGGAATTGTTTTGCACCGCATCGAGCCCGCATCCTGTCGCAAAATTCGGCTGTACCATCTGCCATGATGGTCAGGGATCCGGCACAAGTTTTGGAAACGCCGAGCACACGCCTAATGATCCTCATCTGGCGGATGTCTGGCATGAAGAACACGGCTATCACGCCAATCACTTCTGGGAATACCCAATGCAGCCAAGTCGGTTTGCCGAATCGACGTGCATTAAATGCCATCACGGCGTGACAGAACTGGGAATCAACCCAAAGTTTGGTGCATCTGCACCGAAGGTGTTTAAAGGTTACCAGCTGATTCAGAAGTACGGTTGTTTCGGATGCCATGAAATTCACGGCACCGATGGCGGCGTCGCGATCGGGCCTGATCTGCGTGTCGAGCCCCAAACTCCGGAGGAATTGGCGCGTGTTGAATCTGACCCAACTCAGGTCGCTGGGAAGCTGCGTAAAGTTGGCCCAAGTCTGCGCCACATTGCTCTGAAGACGTCGTCGGAATTTATTCAGTACTGGACGGAGATCCCATCTCGTTTCCGCCCGACCACAAAGATGCCGCAGTTTTTTGACCAGTTCTCCCACCTGTCTGAAGAAGACGCGAATAACACGAAAAAGCTGGAAGCAGTTGAGCTGGCCGGAATCGCGGCAGTGTTGCTTGGCAACTCTCAGCCGATGGTACTGCTCAAGCCGCAGGATGGTTATGCACCGGACGTGGAGCGCGGAAAGAAGTTTTTCGCAGAACGTGGCTGCCTTGCGTGTCATCAGCACAGCGCGGTGCCGGGCACGACGGCTGATTTCGCGCCCAACATCAGCGACATCCATAAGAAAGTGAAGCGTAACGCCGACAATCCGGCATTCAGCGATTGGTTATATACGTGGATCCGCGAGCCGCAAAGGTACCACGCGCGGAGCAAGATGCCGCAGTTCGCGTATTCGAACGTCGATCAGGAATCGCAGATTGACCCACCGGCGGATATCGCAGCCTTCTTGCTCAGCCAGGGTGAACCCGGCCAGTTTCCAGTCAGCGAAGTTGACCCAGTAGAGCTGGATAATTTGGCAATGCTGTTTTTGCGGAAGGGTCGTTTCAGCAAAGAAAAGGCGGAAGAAGTGATTCTGACTGCCACCTTTGATATTAAGAAGTCCGACGTGGTGGGCGACGAAGTTGCCCTGGCGACTGAAGACGGCTCTCCGGTAACCGACGCTAACGAATGGCATCAGCGAAAGCTGGAGTACGTTGGACGCAAAACGATTGGTCGTTACGGCTGCTATGCCTGCCATGACATGCCGGGCTTTGAAACCGCTCGACCCATCGGTGTGGCGCTCCAGGACTGGGGGCGTAAAGATACCAGCAAGTTGGGATTTGAGCATATTGAAGAGTTTCTGCATCATCACGGCGAGCCGGAGGGCAGCAAATTTAGCTCAACGATGAAACGAGTCGAAGATGCGACAATTGTCGCGGCCTCAGGTCAGAACAAGAATGGCGACGTCGCTCCTGAAGAATTTAATCGCGAGATGTCAGCGGCGTATTTCTTTGACAGCCTGCAGCATCACGGGCGCGCTGGCTTCTTCTGGCAAAAGCTGCGCGGCCCCCGCACTTATGACTACGAAAAGACCGAAACAAAGGGTTACGACGAACGTCTGAGAATGCCCAAGTTTCCGCTTAAAGAAGATGAGATCGAAGCCATCGCGACATTCGTGCTGGGTTTGATCGCAGAACCACCGGCTCCCGAATACATCTACACGCCGGATGAAAGAACAAGAAATCGACTGGAAGGCGAGGCGCTGCTTACAAAATATAACTGCACCGGCTGCCATGTGGTTGATCTCCCTCAAATGACGTTTGCCACGAAACTGGATGACGTTTCAGCGACTGAGATGACCCCTGCGGACCACGAAAAAGGTCTGGAAATGCTCCTGAAGTTGCGGCCACCGCGTCAGGCTCTGACGGGCGAGGAACGGACTTACGTTGTTGATGAAGAAAAGGTCAATTTGTCGGTCGCAAAAGTCCATGGATTCATTGCGTCAAAACCTGACCCCGAGGAAGAAGACCCCGAACTGCGTGAGTATGGTTTTACAGTTTGGGAAACGACGGACTTCGGCACGGGCGACACGAAGAAGCGGCTCTTGCCGGGCGCTGGCGTCAACTTCACGGAAGGAACCATGATCCACTATCAGCCGGGACGTGGAGGTGACTTCGCTGAATGGCTGGTTGAGCAGTTGATGTCGACGAAGACTGGTGGCGTTCGCAAGCTCGCATGGCAGGCTTCGCCGCCACCCCTTTATCAGGAAGGTTTCAAGGTTCAGACTCCGTGGCTGTATCAGTTCCTGCTGGAGCCGACACAGATTCGTTATACGACCGTGTTGCGAATGCCAAAATTCAACATGAGCGAAAAAGAAGCCCGCACGCTGGCGAACTACTTCGCAGCCGTCGATGGTGCTGAGTTTCCGTACCAGGAGGAGGTTCCGAAAAACGTGGAGTATCTCACCTCACGTTCGGCAGAACTGGCACATGAAGGCCTCCTGAAAGAAGGCGAGACTTATCTCGGTGAGTCCTGGAAAATGCTTAATGGCCCTCTTTGCGTGAAGTGTCATTCGCTTGGTGGTCGCAAATTTAAGGTGTCTGATCCTGCCAAAGACATTCAGGGGCCGAACCTGAATGTGGTCCAGAATCGTCTGCGGGCCGACTGGATCAAGTTGTGGCTGTACAATCCGGCCTGGATCACGCCGTATACGTCGATGCCATTGAACTTCCCAAAGAATAATACCACTCAGTTCCCGGATTTGCTTGGTGGAGATCCTGACGCTCATGTCATCGCATCGCGTGATGCATTGCTCAACTATACCCGACTAATGGAGGACGTTGGTCCGACAGTATACGCCCCTCCAGGGGCTGCGGTACCTGCGAGCGAAGAGAAGCCAGCTGACACTGTGCCGCCG
>JBBQSE010000280.1:0-11075 GCA_038214195.1 Planctomycetales bacterium | reverse complement strand
AGCGCCTTGCCGCTCACTGCATATCGGACAGCTATTTATTGAGCGATTCTTAAAGAGACTACACCTCGGGAATCATACTGGAGGCAGAGCCTCCGGGCAGTGCGTTCCAGGGCTGGAGCCCTGGAACGAGCAATTCTGTTGCCGGAGCAGTTGGGACAACTGCTCGACTCTGAGTCAACGTTTTAGAAACATCTCATCAACGTTTAGCAGCACGTTGCAGACAACAGTCATTGCCGCAGCATTGATGGTGTCCATGCCCTCCGGCACAGCGCCCAGCGGGTCGGTTGCCAGTTTTGCCGCGTTCTCCGGCTGCGATGCAAGTTCCTGATGTGTGTCCTCGAAAAGTTGCGTCAAAGCAGAAAGTTCGGCTACCGAAGGCTCTCGCAGCAGGCATCTCTTAAAGCCAAACGCAATCTGTTCGGGCCGAGTTCCATCATGGCCCAATATCAGTCTTGCCAGTGCCTGAGCGGCCTCGATGTAAACCGGATCATTCATCGTCACGAGGGCCTGCAGTGGCGTGTTTGTTTGATTCCGCCGCAAGGTACATACTTCACGATTTGGCGCGTCAAACGTCGCCATCGAAGGATAGGGATTACTGCGGCGCCACGTCGTGTAGATCCCGCGGCGATACCGATCCTCGCCCATGCTGGTCTGCCAGTCGGTGGAACTGCCGAATGCGGCCGTCAGTCCCAGATTAGGCTGCGGCGGTTTCACAGGAGGTCCGAACATTTTGTGACTCAGAAGCCCCGCGACCTGCAATGCCTGGTCGCGCACCATTTCAGCACTCAGCCGCACACGCGGTCCGCGCGCCAGCCAGCGATTGTCAGGATCCGCCGTGACAGTTTCGGGCGTGACTTTTGCAGACTGCCGATACGTAGCCGAGGTCACGATGAGCCTGAGTATCCGGCGTGTGTCCCAGCCAGACTCCACGAGTTCCCGTGCCAGCCAGTCGAGCAGTTCCGGATGCGTCGGGACTTCGCCCTGCGATCCGAATTCTTCACTCGTCAACACGATGCCTCGACCAAACAAATTCTCCCAGTATCGATTGACGACGACACGCGCGGTGAGCGGGTTGTCGTCGCTCATCAGCCATTTGGCGAATGTCAGACGATTGACGGGCTCGCCGCCTGGAATCGGAGGAAACACGGCTGGCACGCCTTCATGAACTTCATGTCCCTTGTCGAGATAGTTGCCGCGAAACTGGAGCATCGTTTTTCGCCGTCCATCTCCCGCGATTTCGCGGAAAATCGGTACCGATGCATCGGGCTTCATGCCGTCAAATTCTGCCTGCAGCGTTTTCAATTCCTGGCGCGCCGCTGCAAGTTCCGGAGCGAGATTGAGTCTATAATGATCGACCAGTTGATGAGTCTCTTCTGGCGTCCGATCTGCGGCGGTCTTTTCGACGACGGCAAGAATATTCGCCGGTAACCGCGAACGTTCAATCGCGACTTTATCGTCACTGAAGCTGACACGAAAACTGCCAAGAATATGATTCGGGTACGGAGCGTTCTGTTCCAAGGTCAAACGCAGCACTGCGGGCTCAGTGACCTCAATCGGATTGCCCGGTACAAGCACCAACGCATGAGATTCTGTCAGGCTGCCGCCGACCGCCCAACCATTATCACCCTCCGTTTTCCCATCCAGCACTTCTTCTGGTGCAAAACCGGCTTGCTGATAATCTGCGAAGGCCGCAATGAAGCTAACATCACGCACATTGCTGGGTGAATAGTCGGCTGAAGGATTTGGCGGCTCAGCGACGGTCTGCTCCCAAATGACTTCCCGCGCCTCATTGAGGAGCGAGATACGAAAATCCGCCAGTCGTTTATGAATGCCTGCACCGGTTCTGTTCCAGATTGTCAACCGTTCAACCGGAACGTCTTGCCCAAGATCCACTTCCCACCACGGGTTGTCGGAGACCGCAGTGTGGGTCACGGATTTCTTTTCGAATTCTCCATCTGTGTTGCCATCATTCGCATACTCCGGTGGCCCGGCGTAGTCGGTCGAGCTTTGCGTAGCCTTGCCCTTCATCGCGACATTGGTCCCTGCCGAGAACACCTGAACTTCCGCCAGCGACAGAATCTTCTGCGATCCAGGGATCTCAATTCGTACGATCCGGGCCGCCGGCGCCGACTCGCCAGCGGGAATGATTTGCGCCTTGAGTTCCGTGATGACGAAATTTCCACCACCATGCCCCGCACCGCCGCCAGGAAGTGATTTCGTTGGCAACGTTTCGATGCGAATTGCGGCGATGCCTTTGGGAACATCTGCAGTGGTTTTGTCCGGCAAGGCAATGGGAGCAACAGGAATTTCAAGCGTGTAGACGTCCTTTTCAGCCGCCGTGGCGATCGAGATTGTTCCATCCTCAGCCACCGTTGCTTCGCTTCCGGATTGTCGTGTGACCGAAGCCGGGTGCTGTACCGACCATGTCGGTCGTGAATGAATTCGCTGCTCCCACAACAGTTGCGATGCGTTGATTTCTTCCGTTGGAGTTGCCAGCGTTTCATTCAACTCGGCAAGCCGCCCTTCGATGATTGTTCGCCGTTGCTGCTGTTCCGGTGTGTAGAATTGCAGCAGAGGAGACTCATCACGCCGATCGGCATCCTGAGTGTTGTTCAGGATGGCGAAAACCTGAAAGTATTCGTCCTGAGTGAGCGGGTCGTACTTGTGGCTGTGACACTGAGCACACGCCATCGTTGTTCCCATCCAGACTTCCATCGTTGTGTTGACTCGATCGACGATCGCCACATTGCGGAATTCTTCATCCTGCGTGCCGCCTTCATTGTTAGTCATCGTGTTGCGGTGAAAGGCGGTCGCGATCAACTGGTCATCGGTAGGATCTGGCAGCATGTCGCCGGCAAGCTGCTCGATCGTAAACTCATCGAACGGCATGTTGCTGTTGATCGCACGAATCACCCAGTCGCGCCAAGGCCAGATCGTGCGAGCCGGATCGTCGGCATAGCCTGCCGAGTCAGCGTAGCGGGCCAGATCGAGCCACTTGCGAGCCCAGTGTTCTCCAAATTCAGGCCGCTGAAACAGATGATCGACCAGTTGTTCGTACACTGCGTCATCAATCGTCCCAACTTTGGGGAGAGACGCATCACCAACACTCGCTTCAAGTCGCCGGGCCCACTCATCGCATTCTTCGACTGTGGGCGGCAGGCCAATGAGGTCCAGAAACAGCCGCCGCACCAGCGTACGAGCGTCCGCCTGCTCCGATGGTTTCTTTTTCAACTCCAGCATTTTATGGAGCGCGAAATTATCGACCGGATTCTTTGGCCAGTTGGCATACGCATCGGGCGTACCCGGGATGGCGGCTCGAACCGGCTTGACGTAGGCCCAATGTCGTGCAAACTCCGCGCCCTGTTCAACCCAGCGAGTCAGTGTCGAAATCTCGACTGGAGTCAGTGGCTTGCTGAATTCAGCCGGAGGCATGCGAACCGATTCATCATCGCTGGAGATCCGAGCGATCAATTCACTATCAGTCAGATTTCCCCCCACGATCGCCGTGTGTCCGGATTCCAGTGCCTTGGTTGCTGAGTCCGGATCGTCGAGGCGCAGTCCTGATTCACGTTTTGCATCGTCGGGGCCGTGGCAGGCAAGGCAATGATTCGAAATAATCGGACGGACGTCGCGATTGAAATCGATTTTCTGACCTGCTGCAGGCGAGGAAAAAGGAAGACAAGAGCCGAGCACCAACGCGGCAAGCAGGAAGAATCGCATGAGGAACATCCAGGGAAAAAATCTCATGGCGGGAATCGGGGCGGGAACGAACTCAAAGTGTAACGTAACCGTCTTCCCAGTTCACGCAATGAAGCAATTGATTTTACAGGGTCAAACTGGGCGGTAAGAAAGTTGGTGTCGACAGGAAGGTCGAAGATGAAAGCTGGATTCAGCGAAAAGGTGTAGACTGTGGCGCAAGGCCAGGTCAGTGGGCGATTTCGCCGGGCGTTCCTTTGTCCGCGAGTTTCTGGACTCGAAGAACTGTCGAGCCGACGTATTCGATCTGGCCGTTGAGCGTTGTAAGCATGACTGGTCCATGCTGGACGGCGATCACAGGAACCCAGGCGGGGATGTTGTCCGCAAGTGGGATGGTTTCGTGAAGATGCGGCAAGGCCTGATTGGCGGAGTCTGCGGTGCGAAACGCAAGTAGCCCGCCTTCGCCGTGTGGTCGTACGAATGAACCGCCGAAGCGGGCTGCGAATTCGATCAGTTTTTCCAGATGATCTTTCAGTAAGTCGCAGGACCGCAATTCGCCAAAGCGGTCGGCCAGAGGCGATTGAATCGAATTGGCGATGACGACAAATGTAAAACTGGCGACGCTGGCCACCTGCATGGCGGTCGGAATTTCATTCGGAAATGTCCGTTTGAAAAACGGCATGGAAGCAGCCTGAAGTGCGGTTAAAGCGTCATCGCTGGTTGCCGTGCGCTCAATTCGCAGCACGATTTCGGTGGCACCCGGATTAACGATGGTGATCAGCTGCCTGTCCGTCCGCAGCTCAATCGAGGAATTCGGCGTTGTACGCTCAGACAGGTTGACCAGCATTTTCTCTTCGCCGGATTCAGGAGTCACAATCAATTGAATCGAGAACGGGAGCTGAGGACCTCGCAGCACGTAGCGTCCCGCTGACAGTTCAAGTCCAAGTTGCACTGTTTCTTCGGGCGCGACTCGAGTCTGTGAAACGACATGCGGGGAATGAGCCGGTCCTCCGATACAAAACTGGCCAGACTCCGAGTCTCGGATGTTTGCGCTGGCTCGCAGAATCAGTTCGACGCTGGTCGCAAAATCGACTTCAAAATCGAAGTCACAGGCTTCACACCGTTCGTGCTTGCGGATGTTGGCAATTGAGTCCTGGGTCTGAGCCGCAATCCTGCAGGACGGACAAATGACGTCCCATTTTATCTCGAACAGACCTTCCGGTACGCCCCTCAGACAAATATCAATCAATTTGTCGGGCGGCAGATCCAGTATCCGGGCGAGTGCGCGAGGTCGAATGCGACTGACGTCCTGTGCCGAGGCCGATCGAACATAGTCCGTGACTTTCAGCAACGCCGCCTGGTCCACGTTTTGCCGACTCATCCGTTGCGTGATCTGTTCCAGCAGGCGGTGAGCACGTGTTTTGAGTGGGCGAGTTTCCTCAAAGGCATCCTGCGGAACATTCGATGAATGGCGATTCTGCAGGACCGTGTCGATGCGGCGATAAACACGATCCAGCGCCCGGCGGGTGACTGCGTTCATCTGAAATTTGATAAACAGCAGTCCGGGAATGTGTCGGCAACTGGCCTTGAACGAATGCGTCAGCGTGGTGCCTCCATCCGCTCGACGATGCAGCTGCACGACGCTTGTCATCCATCGCAATGGGCCGCGCTGGAATTCGCGAAGAACACTCATGCGACGTCCTTCGATCCACTCGAACGCATGCTCCTGCCATTGCATGCGCATGCCGGCAAATCGGACTTCCGCCATCTGCCTGCGGACTGTGGATTCGACCTGTTGTATTGAGAATTGCACAGCAGGCAGGTTGATGGCGCGATTCAGTCGTTCAGTGTTCGAGACATACGGCCACAACTGTTCCGGCGAACAACTAAGTTCCCACGAATAGCTGAATGTTGCAAGGCGTCCGGTGGACAGGTCGGGAAGCAGCGGATGTGCCAGAACACTCGTGACTTCACCGCGTTGCAGTTTTTGCAGATCATCGAGCAATTCCCGGGCGGATGCATAACGCAGGTCCGGTCGCTTTTGCATGGCTTTCAGCACGACTTCACAGACACCGTCGCTGAGCCGTTTATTGACCGTCTGTGGGCTGGGCAGCGGCTGATGGCGATGGGAATCGGCGAGGGCCAGCGCGGAATCACCACGAAACGGAGGCGCGCCGGTGAGAGCGTGATACAGCGTCGCTCCCAGCGAATACACATCTGAAAGTTCGTTGACCTGTGCGCCGCCGTAAAAATGTTCCGGCGACATATACAGCGGAGTTCCCAGCAGCGATTCCGCAGCAGTGATCACGACCGATTCGTTGACGTGTTCCTGCCGGGCGATGCCGAGATCCGTAAGTTTTGCGGAGAGTCGCGTCGAAGCAACTCCAGACTCACTGCTGTTTTGCACACAGATCAAAACGTTCTCGGGTTTCACATCCCGATGCACAATCCCGTGTGAGTGAAGTGCGGCCAGGGCCATCGCCACATCAACCGAAATCCCGATCGCCTGGCTTTCAGTGAGGGCTCCGGACGTCTTGATCAATTCGGCCAGAGATTGTCCATCGACAAGTTCCTGAACGAAATAGATCTGTCCGTGGTCGTCACCGATTTCGAAAAGCTTCGTGACATATTCGCTGTTAATTTCCGCCAATAATCGCGATTCACGCTGAAAGCGTCGCAGCACATCGCTTTGCTGATTCAATGCGGAATGCAGGATCTTAATGGCGACTGATCTGTCATGGAGCGGATCGAAGGCTGCGTAGACCGTGCCCATTCCGCCTGCACCGATTCTTCGACGGAGCAGAAAGCGACCCAGCACTCCGTTTGCAAGGAGTGGGTCCTCTGAATCCGAAAGCTTGCGGAGGTGCCCGTGAAACTTCGAACTTGCGTCCGACGCAACCGCTGAATGCGACGGAACAAACGGTGGAGCGCCGACCCACGTTTCGTCGTCATCTGTCAACTCGTCAACTTGTTCGTCGGGCAACGTCTTTCCCTCACTTCTCGAAGAACTCGGCATGGTGACTGCTGATTATAGACAGTTTGCACGATTGTCTGCTCGTAACGTCAGTTCGACTGATACTAGTCTTCTTTCACAGCCAAAAATTAGGGTTTTGAGTAGTTGACGAGGCAACGAGTCCTGCCTGTGTCGGCTCAATGGGACTCGTTGCCTCGTCCACTACCCAACTTCGAGTCAATTTGCCGATCGGTTTGCGCATTCGCTGTTGGAAATATGGAATTCGCGAGGCGTAGGTCTCTACAATCATTGCGTCAAGCCTGTTTGGACTACTTTTGGAGGTTTCCATGCTTCGTGCAGCCGTGCAAAGCGATCAATCCAATGAGAGGCTCAGCCAGATTCGGACCAACTGGTCGCAATTGTTTGCAGCCGCCGGAACGACCAGTGAATCCGCGTCGGAAGCCCAAAAATCACTGCTGCTGGATTATTCCGGCGCAGTTTTCCGCTATCTGCTGGGTGCGCTAAAGAACGAGCACACTGCGTCAGATTTGGCTCAGGAATTCGCCGTGCGATTTTTGCGTGGTGATTTTCGATCCGTCGCCCCCGAAAAAGGCAGGTTTCGTGATTTCCTGAAACGGACGCTTTGCAATCTTGTTAACGATCATTTTCGACGACAAATGGCGGAACAAAGGAGAGTTCAGTCTGTCGCCCATGAGGAAAAATTCGGCGACGACTCTGAAACAGATCGTCTGTTTGACGAAGACTGGGTCATCGAAGTCCTGCGCAGAGCCTGGAACGCGCTTGAAGAAGATCAAAAACAAAATAACACGCAGTACTACAACGTTCTGCGAGCGCGAGCCGAATCGCCAGAACTCAATTCAAAACAACTGTGCGAGTCTCTTTCCAAAACCCTGGCGAATCCCGCGTTGAACGAAGCCTGGGTCCGACAGAATGTCAGCAGAGCCAGAAAACTGTTCGCACGGCTGTTGTATTCTGAGGTGGAAAAGACGTTGAAGGATGCCACTCCGGAGTCCGTCGAAGAGGAACTTGCAGCTCTTGGTCTGCTCAAGTACTGCAAGTAATCTCCGTCATTGTAGCCAGACTCGTCAGGGTTCGGACAATCAGCGTCGCCTCAGCCAAACAGACCTGAGTCACCAAAAGCGGCATCAATGTCAAAGTAGCCGAAGTCATAGTTCGTCCGCGACTCGCCACTTGTGAGGCGAACGCTGGTCGCCACCGCATTGAAGAGTTTTGACGGATCGGCATAATAGGTTGCATCGAAGCGCGCGATCAATGTGCCTGTGAGCGGTTTCGGTGCCGGGCCGCTGGCTGAATTCCAGCGATACAGTTCACCGGTTTTTGTCAGATAGACCCAGCCACCAAATTGATCGGCGTAGAGGAATCGTTCCTGATTCGTTCCGAAATTTTCGAAATAATTGCCGGTAAAACGCAGACGATACTGCTGATCAACCCGATACGCCAGTTCGGCAAAACGATCGCTGGTCGGTGCAGTTTCAATCTTGCCGGGCTGCAGAACTTGCCGAACCGTATACCTGCCAGGCACCACGTTCGTAAAGTTGTAAATCCCTCGTTCAGTATTTGGATTGATGCCTGCAGTTCCATCGGATTCCACGTCGGTCGAATACACCGAAGCGACCACATTACGGTCACGATCAATCAACTGAATCTGGCGGTTGTTGATGTATTTTTCGTTCGCGTTTCGGACACCGTCTTGATTTGTGTCACTAAAGACTCGACCAGAGATCGTTACCGGTTGATAGTTCCCGAACTGCGGTCCGCTGACGTTTGTGCCCGCCGTCAGCACAATTGACGGATTGACCGCATCGGAGAGCAACTGCGGACTTTTGTGGTAGATCGGATCCAGCGTCTGAAGCAGTGTCCCCGTGACCAGTCCGTTTGCACCGCCACTTGTTCCATCCCACGCATACACGGATCCGTCGGGAAGAATGTATACCCATCCACTCGACTGCCGCAGCCAGTTTTCGCCGCGTCCACCATAATTTGTGTAGTAATTCCCTGTGTAGAACAGTCCCAGCGACTGGTCGAGATCGTATGCTGCTTTAGCATCGGTCGCTGCAACTCCGGCACTCTGGAAGAAACCAGACATCTGGACTTCCCGCACGGAGTACGTTCCGGCGACCAGCACTGTGAATCGATAAACACCGCGTTCCGTCTCTGGATCAATCGTACCGTTGTTGTTCAGATCACGGTCCATCGTCACGACAGAATTAACGACTGTCCCCGTGGAATCCAGCAGTTCAATCGTCCGGCCGTTCACGAATTGCTCGGTGGTCTCTTCAATCAGCAGGTACTCGTCCGTGTAGAATCGCTTTGGCAGCGTCGCCACGACTGTCCCTGTGAGTTGCCCGACCGCATTGTTCCACTTCGTGAGGACACCGGTTGGACGAATGAAATACCAGTCCTTATTTGCGGCTCGAACCCACTTCTCCTGGCCTCCGTAGGAATTCACATAGAATCGTCCGTTCTCAGCGAAGAAGCCAAGATTCACGAGGCTCTGTGGAAGACGCACACCGTCACCGTTGACATCGAGCCAATTGCGACCTGTGATCACAGCGACTTCAACTTCCACAGCACCGATGTCGAATCCCGCGTTTTTGGGACGACTAATTCCTCGCTGATCGACAGTGATTCCTTGTCCCTTCAGATCCGTCCCCGCATCAATCGCAAGACTTCCGGCCACCAGCAAATGCGTGAAGGCTGGACCGCCGTTGCCTCCCAGGATCGTATTCAAAATTTCGCCGATCGGCCGCGTGCCTGTTCCACCAACGCCAATGATGTTGCCGCCCACCAGATTCATCAACCCCCCGCTTGAAGCGGCATTGCCTATCAGATTGAATCCACTGATCGCTGCAACGGAACCGCTGATGTCGTCAGGAGTACTTCCGACACCGGAGACATTGCCTGCCACGATGGTGTTGGTAAGCGTGGTTGTGCCACCGGTATTCTTGATGCCTCCACCGTTCGTCGCGACATCAGTGGAGTTGCCGGTAATCGTCGAATTGCGAACCGTCAGCGTTCCAGTCGATGAATTCCAGAGTCCCCCGCCTTCATCTGCAGCCGTGTTTCCACTGATCGTTGAATTGACGATCGTAACAGTTCCTGCTCCAGTGATGTGCAACGCTCCGCCGCGCCCCGGATTTGATTCCGTGACATTTTCAGACAACGTTGACGCCGTCACGTTCGTTGTTCCAGCATTCGCCTCGATACCGCCACCAGCACGCGAGGCAAAATTGTCACTAAGCGTTGATGCTGTCACATTCACCGTGCCGCTAAGATTGAATATACCACCGCCGCTGCCGGACAAACCGTCAGCGTCGTTGCCGCTGATCGTGACGCCCGCAATCAACACCGTTCCGCCATTGTTGAAAATCCCACCGCCTCCATCATCGGCTGCATCACCACTGGCGGTGTTGCCCTGAATCAGGGTGCCGTTTGTAATAGTCAGGATGCCTGTGCTGTTCCACAATCCGCCGCCTTCACGAGCCGCCTGATTTCCAAACACGGTGCCGCCGGAAATCGTCACGTTTGCTGCGCCCGTCACGTGCAAGCCACCGCCATTGCCCGGTGCCGGAGTCATACCACCCGCATTGTTGTTAATCAGATTGACGCCAGTCAGTAAAACCGTGCCTGCGATCGCTTCGATGCCGCCACCAGCTCGATTGGCTGTATTGAATGTCAGATTCGCCTGAGTGATCGTCACTGTCCCTGTCGTACTGAAAATCCCACCGCCGCTGCCTGCCGTGCCATCTGCCACGTTGTTGCTGATCGTGACAAGCGAGACCGATCCGTCAATTGTCAGCGTGCCTGCCTTGTTGAAGATCCCGCCGCCGCCGTTCACCGCAGCTGCGCCACAGGCCGTGTTGCTGTCGATCACTGTGCCGTTGCGGACAGTGAGTGTTCCCGCACCATTCCAAAGGCCGCCACCTTCCAGAGCTGCCACGTTGCCGGAAACTGTTCCGCCGCTGATCAGCACACTTCCGGATCCAGTCACATGCAGTCCGCCGCCGTTGCCAGGCGCTGTCATGTCAGTTCCAAATGCCGTGTTGTCGTCCAGCATGACGCTGGTGAGTGTGATTCCTGTGCCGCTGCTGTTGAGATCTTCAATTCCGCCACCGGCACGTTCGGCTTCATTAGATGTGATTTCTGAGTTCATCACCGACACTGTGCCAGCGTTGTTAAAGATGCCTCCACCGCTGCCAAGGATGCCGTCCGCCACATTGGAAGTGATCACGACCGCTGCCGCTGTTCCGTCGATGATCACAGTTCCCCCATTGTTAAAGATACCACCGCCTCCATCGTCTGCTGCATTACCGCTGGCCGTATTGCCCTGGATCAGAGTTCCGTTGGAAACCGTCAGGATGCCCGTGCTGTTCCACAATCCGCC
>JBBQSE010000279.1:0-11113 GCA_038214195.1 Planctomycetales bacterium | reverse complement strand
GGCTGACCTGGAGTTCAGATTATAATTCAGAAAAGAGATGATTCTTCCCCCTCTGCTGCCATGCCAGAGACCGTGCCCCTGTTAGGAGTCGAAAACTGTGAAGTCATTGCATTTCCTGTCCGTCGCTGCCGTAACCATTTCATTTTCGTCCAGCCTGTTCGCCCAGATCGCCCTTGTTCACAATCCGAGACTGCCTGGACCGACTCCGACGACGGAATTTCGCATCAGCAGCGTCGAGATCAACACCGACATCAATGAGCAGGTTGCCACGGTTCAGATCGCACAGACATTCCATAACATTGGGAACCGAATTTTGGAAACGCAGTTCCTGTTTCCGATGCCGGAAGGGGCGGCAATCAACGGGCTGACGCTGATTGTCGATGGGAAGGAACTTCCAGGGGAACTGAAGCCAAAAGATCAGGCACGCCGCGAGTATGAAGAAATCGTGCGCCGCCAGAAAGATCCGGCGTTGCTGGAATATATGGGACGCGGACTTTTTCAGACCAGCGTGTTTCCGATTCCACCTGGGCAACAGCGCCGCGTCGAGGTTCGTTATACGCAACTGCTGACCAGTGACAATGGACTGGTTGACTTCACCTTGCCTTTGGGAACAACGAAGCATTCCGACAAGGCCGTTGAAAAAGTCACCGTGACGGTGCGAATCAAATCGACCGACGAACTCAAGACTATTTACAGCCCGACGCACGACTTTGAAATTGACCGGCAGAATGAAAACCGCGCAACGTGTCAGCTGACGCTGCATAATGTTCGTGAACCCAGCGACATACGACTGTTGTACGGCACGAAAGGGAATGACATCGGGATCAGTCTGGTGTCTTACAAGCCGGACGGTGATGAGCAAGGCTACTTTCTGATGCTCGCCACGCCGCGTGTCAAAGCAAAGAAGGATGCCGTCATTCCCAAGACCGTACTGTTCGTCGTCGATCGGTCTGGCAGCATGTCCGGAGAAAAGATCAAACAGGCGAAGGCATCGCTTAAGTACATGATCAATTCGCTGGGACCCAAAGATACGTTCAATATTGTTTCCTACTCATCCGAAGTTGATCTGTTTCGACCGGAACTGGAACTGGCGTCTGAGTCGTCGATCAAAGAAGCGCTGGCCTTTGCCGAGGACATTTACGCTGGCGGGGGTACGAACATCAACGGCGCGTTGACGGCCGCGCTGGAGCAATTGAAAGACAAGGACCGACCGAACTATGTGATGTTCATGACAGACGGACTTCCGACGGTCGGAGTCACCAGCGAAGCCGAGATCGCCGCCAACGCCCGGAAAGCCAACATGGCGAACGCGCGGGTCTTCAACTTTGGTGTGGGCTATGACGTGAACAGTCGGTTGCTCGATCGCCTGTCACGGGACCAGCGTGGCACGTCTGTGTACGTGAAGCCGGACGAAGACATTGAAGTGGCCGCGACAAATCTGTTTCGCAAAGTCAGCTCACCGGCGATGACCGGGCTGAATCTGCAATTTGTGAATGAAGCGGAAACAGACTCCGGCAGCCTTGTGAATCGGACGATCCCCCGCGAATTGCCGGACCTTTTTCACGGTGAGCAGTTGATCGTCGTGGGGCGTTACAAGAAGTCGATGCCGATTACCATTGATCTGACCGGCAACGTCGGCGGCAAAACTCGCACGCTGACTCATGAGACGTCCCTTGGCAATGCGTCCGACACGCGGCGAAACAGTTTCGTCGAAACGCTGTGGGCAACCCGCCGCATCGGTGAGATCATCAATGATCTGGACCTGAACGGACAGAATAAAGAGCTGGTCGATGAACTCGTCGCGCTGTCCCTGAAGCACGGCATTATGACGCCCTACACTTCGTTCCTCGCCGACGAAAATGTTTCGTTCGGAGATCGTCGTCGGCTAATGACGGAAGCCGAGGGCCTTTCGGCGAGCGGTCTGTCGATTGCCGGAGGGGCTGACGGTTTTGTACAGCGCGAAT
Source organism: Planctomycetales bacterium (assembly GCA_038214195.1). Taxonomy (GTDB): domain Bacteria; phylum Planctomycetota; class Planctomycetia; order Planctomycetales; family Planctomycetaceae; genus SXXK01. The sequence goes on along the minus strand of JBBQSE010000279.1, from coordinate 9,149 downwards.
TTAAACAGTCACTGCAAAACGCTCAGCGTGGTGCATCCAGTTCGAGTTTCGGATCCGGCGCAGCCGGAAGCACTCCCGCTCCGTCAGGAATCGCCCTTGGTGGCAGCTTTCGGATGGGCGGTTACCCCGGCAGTGGAAATTTGGAATCCGCACGAAGTTCTGCTAAAACCGCACCGCAAGCCGCGAGTGGGTTTGCAGGAAGTCTGGCAGATTCGATTGCCCTGGCAAATGGCGAAGCAAAAGACGATGACAGCGGGAAAGAAGGACGTCGCATCAAGCGAATCGGCAGCAAGACGTTTTACTGGAAGAACAACGAATGGCAGGATTCCGCCCTGTCCAGTGACAAGCAGGAGATCGACGAAGAGAAGATCATCACGGTCGATCAGTTCAGCACAAAACACTTCGAACTGGCCAGTCTGGACGACGGAAAGTGGAGCGAGTTTTTATCTGTGGCGGAACCGTTGCTGATTCAAATCAACGGAAAGATCTATCGCATTGTGCCACCGAAGGAAGAAAAGTAAGCATCCATCATTTGATCTCCATGAACCGCACGCAGACGGGGCTGCTTACTTCCACGCTCGCGTCAGTTGGGGTCAATTCTCCGGTGGACTGATCAATCCGAAACACGATCACGTTATTCGCCGACTGGTTCGCAACCAGCATGTACTGACCTGTCGGCTCGATCGCGAAGTTACGCGGGGTTTTGACACCCTTGCTTTGATGGCCGACTGACGTCAGTTCGTAAGTCTTCGGATCAACCGAAAAAATTGCGATCGAGTTGTACGGGTCGCGATTGGAAACGTAAACGAACTTGCCGGAAGGATGCGCGACTGTCTCTGCCGTACTACCGCCTTTGTGCTCTACCTCGGCGGGCAACGTCGAAAGCACTTGTTGCTGAGTCAACATGCCCTTTTCAGCATCGTAATCGGTGGTGATCACGGAAAGGTCGGACTCGCCGTTGATGTAGGCGGTTTTGCCATTGGGATGCCATGCAAAATGACGGGGACCGGCTCCCTGTGGCGTGTGAAACTCGCCATGCGGCGTCAGCGTGCCCTTGCTGGAATCGAAGGAATAAATGATCACCTTGTCCAGGCCGAGGTCGCAGCAGAGGGCAAACTTGTTGGCCTTATCAAGATGGATCGAATGCCCATTCTTCCGTGGACCTTCATGCTGCTGAAACGAGGATGAATCGCTGAGACTGCCGTCGGCTTCGAGCGGAATGCAGATGCAACTTCCACCGCTGTAGTTTGCGGCCAGAACATTCTTTCCCGCTGCATCCACGACGAGATGGCACGGTGCTCCGCCCTGTGACGGCTGCGAGTTCAGAAATGTCAGATTGCCCGTCGCGCCGTCGATGGAAAACGCGCTGATCTTCGCGTCGTTTTCATTGACTGCATACAGGAACTTCCGGTTTGGATGAAACGCCAGAAACGATGGGCTGCTCGTCTCACCTGCCAGTGTTGCCTCTGACAGCGAACCGTCTTTGACGTTAAATTCGCACTGGTAGATGCCTTTGCTGTCCTCGCCGGTATACGTCCCCAAATAGACGCGATAGTTGTCCTGCGATTGGGCTGTTTCAAGATTGAACAGGCTCATGAGAACGGCTGTGACCAAAAAGTGTCGAAACAACATGAAAGGAAACTCCTTGAAGAAAGTCAGGCGGTATTGCGGTGTGGAAATGCGGTCGGGAATACAATCTGGATTGTCGATTTAGTTCTTCTCCAACAGCCCGCTGTCGAGCAGCCATTCGCGGAGTCTGAGCGGCCAGTCGCCAGCGGCATCTGTGGAATCAGGCCGATAGCCAAATCCGTGACCGGCGTTCGAGTAGACATGCAGCTCAACCGGAACTTTGGCTTCTTTGTACTTCAGATACAGTTGAGCCATTCCAAGAGAAATATCATCGCGGTCTTTGGCACCGAGTGCGATGAACGCGGGTGGCATTCCGGGCTGGACGGTGAAGCGACTGGAACTGCCTGGATAAATCAGCACCTGGAAATCCGGTCTGCAGCCAGCTCGTTCGATGGCGTCGACCGACTTTGCGTCACCGGGGTCGGATTCCATCGCCGCCAGCGCTGCGAGTTCTCCACCGGCGGAGAAACCAAGAATGCCAATCCGATCCGGCCTGATCTTCCATTCTTCCGCGCGACTCCGCACAAGTCGAATCGCTCGCCGCGTATCCGCCATCGCGTGCTCATCAACCGTGTATGTCGAACCTTCCTCACGCGCCAGTCGATATCGCAACACAAACGCCGCGATGCCGTGATCGGCAAACCACTGTGCCAGACTGTCGCCTTCATGGCCCAGGCACAGGACTCGATGTCCGCCGCCGGGTGCGATAATGATGGCCGTTCCCGTTGCTTTGTCGGTGGCGGGCAGGAACGGCGTGATGGACGGATTATGCACGTTGGACACGTTGCATTTCCCCGGCCCTTCGTCGATCTTCTCCAGTTCGTTGATTCGCGCGGCCGAGCCCGGTGCTCCGTCCGGCCAGAGTCGGATCTTTTCGGCATCAGAAGCGTGAGCAGTCGTTACCGACAACGTTCCGCAAAACACAATGAAGGTTGTCAGCAGGAGCAGTCTGAAATCTGAATTCGATCTGTGCATGGTGGACTCAATTGTTTGAAACGTGAAGAAACTCCGGGTGCTCAACACGTGAATCTAGATCCGTTCCGCCCTGCGGTCAATCGGCGGAGCTAACTAAAACGTTCATGTTGTCAGCCGCCATTTCTTACGGTCCAACGGCTCAAAGTTCCCAGCCTGCGCGAGACGCCGGTGCGAGACGATTGCCAGCATCGGGGAGATTGGTGATCTCGCCTTTTTGGCCGTCGTATTCGACCGGTTTGCCTTCGCGGACGGCGACGTTGCCCAGCAGCATTGCTTCTGTCAACACTGACGCGTAATCAAAATTGCTGAGCGGCCTCGATCCGCCCTCAATCGCGCGGATCCATTCACGCTTCTGATTTTCGTCGGGGCCAGCTTCATTGCCGAGGCGTTCAAGCGTTGGATCCGGAGTCTTCACGTCGCCTTTAACTTCCAGTTGCTGCACATCACCGGAATCACCAGGTGAATACAGACGACCCTTGTCGCCGATCAGGAGGGCCCCGCTGTCCGTCGGTTCCTGACCACCGGGAAACGTCAGTTTGGGAAGATTGCGTTTGCCGTTCTCGGAGCCTTCATACCAAACGAGTCTGACCGGCGGCTGATCACCGCGAGCCGGGAACTCATACGTGATTGTGGCCCAGGAAGGATAAGTTTCGGAATTGACTTCGCTGCTCACAGCATGGACGCGTGTCGGCAGTCCGAGCTGTAAACCCATGAACGGCAGATTCGCGGTGTGGCACGCCATGTCACCCAGTGCTCCCGTTCCAAAATCCCACCAGCCGCGCCAGTCGTGCGGAAGATAGATCGGATTGTAAGGCCGCTCCGGTGCCGGGCCGAGCCAAAGATCCCAGTGAAGGGAGTCCGGCACAGGCGGTGTGTCAGTTGGTCGGCTGGTGATTTGCGGAGACTGCTTCCAGTACATTTTTCCGGCTTTCCAGTCCGAATAGGGACGGTTGGTCCAGACGTGAACTTCCTGCACATCTCCAATGGCACCGCTGCGAATGAGTTCCACGCCCGTGCGGAACCCATCGTGCGCCGTCCCCTGATTGCCCATCTGTGTCACGACATTGTACTTCCGTGCCGTTTCACGCATGAGCCGCGCTTCGGCCACGGTATGTGTCAGTGGTTTTTGACAGTAGACATGTTTGCCCAGTCGCATCGCCCTGACACCAGCCGCAGCGTGCGTATGGTCGGCGGTGCTTACGGTTACGGCATCGACTTTGTCGCCCATTTCGCTCAGCAGTTCGCGATAATCATGAAACGTCTTCGCGTTCGGGTAATGCTGAGCCTTTTGCTTCAGTCGCTGGTCGTCGATGTCACACAGCGCGACAATTTCGGCATACTTTGCCGCGCCATCGGTGTCACTGGCACCTTTGCCGCCCACGCCGATGCAGGCGACGTTGACTCTTTCGTTCGGCGACCAATTGAGCCCGCCATTGGATTGCGAGGACAACCAAAGCCCCGCGCCGAGTGCCGACGCCGCGTTACTCACAAACCGACGACGATTGATTTGACGTGACATAACAGGACTTTCTGTACTGGTGGGATTTGGGCGTGGTAACGGTGGCAGGATCGATGACTATACACGATTGCGTCGCTTACGCGAGCATTCGGGTAGCGCGGTCCGTTTCGTTCGCGGAGCGAACGACGACGCCAACGCCCGGCCGTGATTTGTCGGGCAGACCAGCATTATCGAGGGTGTCGTGTTGGATTCATCCACTCAGCAACGTATCCTATAGCGACCAGGGGCAGCCTGCGACGGCGCTTCTTGCTGGCACGTACATCAATGCCTGCGGAATTGTTTCCGTGCAGAGGATTTGGCAATGTCCACCGTTCTGAAGAGAATTTCCCCTGTTGAATATCTGGCCCGTGAACGAGAATCGCAATTCAAAAGCGAATTCTTTCAGGGCGAAGTGTTCGCCATGGCGGGCGGTTCGCCGACGCACAGCTTAATCGCACTCAACTTTGCAGGAGAGACCCGACAAGCGCTCAAAGACAAGCCTTGTGTTGTCTACAACAGCGACCTGCGGATCAAAGTTGAAGCAACGGGACTCTACACATATCCCGATGCATCTATTGTCTGCGGCGACCTCCAATTCGACGATGAACGCCGCGACACAGTGATCAACCCAACGGTCATCGTCGAAGTCCTTTCGGATTCTACAGAGAAGTACGATCGCGGCCGAAAATCAAACCATTACCGCCAAATACCCTCGCTCCAGGAAATCGTGCTGATCGCCCAGGACCAGACTCATGTCGAACGCTTCGTTCGGCAGCCGGAAGGAGGCTGGTTGCTGCTGGAAGAAAAGAATGCGTCCGGAATGTTTGAGCTATCGTCGCTGGGTATTTCGATCGCCATGTCCGAGCTCTATCGCAACGTTAAGTTCGAATCGCCTGACACTCAGGATTCGACAGACCAGACTTGAAAGACCGCCAGGTCCGGGGCGTTCGTTTTTGCATCGTACGGCTTTTTAGGCGACTGGCAGATTAAAGAATACCAGCACGCAGCGCCAGCAAGTGAGTCCCCCATACACTCGCTCGCGCTTCGTGCTGGTAAATCCTTTTCCGCCGATCGCCTAAGAGTCGCCTTTCTCTCCGCGAAAGCAGCGTATTCTCAACTTTCGCGGAGCGAAAGGCGACACTTATTTCTTGCTCGAGGCTTGAGGCCACGTTTCAGATTTCATCACTACGAAAGCGGTTCGCGACATTGCCGCCAAAGCTCCGGGAGTCCTTCGCAACCCACGCTGAGTGCCACGATGCCACCCACGATGGCGCAGTTGGTATCGATGTCTCCGCCGATGCGAGCGGTTGTCCACATCGCCTCGCAATAGTCGTCCAGCTGCGAGGCGGCCATCCAGAGTTATCGCGCTCGGCTGGATCTTTCGTTTAACATGTTTGGTCTCGTCGCTGTGTTAGTCTTATCAGCCGCAACGCGCTAGCGACCGGTTCCTTAAGAAAACCGGGGGCTAGCGCCCAGCGGCTGATTAAGAACCGACAGTTATTTTTCGCTCGATGCTTAGTTCCGCATGATCAGCCGCTTTGCTGGTTCGCAGCAGGCTTTAAGAAACGCGGTAATCTCTCGCGCATAAAGAGTGTTCTGCTGAAACAACGCGTGTTGCTGTTCCGCTGGAACGGCATAGACTTCGAACCCCGCCTGACGAGCTACCAAACGAATTCTTGCCAGTTGATACCAGTGGCTGACAACAATGATGCGGCGCTCGGCCTGCAGTTCAGGCAGAGCGGCTGCGAATTGAATGGAGTGAGGGATGCCGATTCCTGTCGAGTCCAGTACCAGCTGAGTCTCCGACACGCCAGCCTGAATCGCCAGTTTCCGCATCGCCTGTGTTTCCGTCACCGTGCCTTCTCCCGGTCCACCTGAGAGAATCATCATTTTCGCATGTCCATCCAACAGCACTCTGCACGCCGTGCTCATGCGATCAGCCAGCGCCTCGGATGGTGTTCCGTCCGCTCCGACGTCGCAACCCACTACCAGAATTGCGGGAGCTGGTTCCTTCGCGAGAGTATCACGCATTGAACTGGATTGCAGCGTAATGACTCCGAAGCCAAGAATTGACAATAGGCAGCTGAGAGCAATCGTCAGAATTGAAGACCTGCCGCGGGCGCTCGGTGAATCGCCCGCCATAATCCCCATTCCCGCGACGGACAGCAGCATCAGAACTCCCAGTGGTCGGCTCATCGCGGTCTGTCGCAAATTCTCCGGCACTCGCTGAGTCACCTCCCACAGATCCCAACCGGTAAAGACAGCTAAAAGCGAGATCATCGCGATACCAGCCATCCAGACGGATCCCGGCAGTGCCGGCTTAATTGAATACATCAATAGCGCGGTTGCCAGCATCGCAAGGACTGCGAGGCACAGTGGCTGAGGGATCATGCGAAAGTTACAAAACCAGTTTGTCACGGCACTGGTTTGGCACTGCAGCACTTCGCACAGATTGAACGCCGCAACAATGCTGATGCCAAGCGCGGCACCACGTGAAACGCTAATCCAGCCGGGGGCGTGTTGTCCGGCGAATCCCCGAGCTGTTGAAGGTACTGGCTGTTTCAATGCATTCTTCCCTTGTGAATTCTCGCCGATTCTTAGTCGCGCGCCTCTGCGGGCGGCGCGGTTGATCGTGGCATAGTGACTTTTGGCGGGGCCTGTGGCGCGGGCAGCAGCGCTTCGGCCTGTTTCTGAATTTCTGACAGCTGTTCACACAGGAATCTGGCGGCAATGACGGCCTGCTGAAAATTTGTGTGAGTCGATGCGTGCCACGCGTCCTTCGCAAACTGTTCCGCCGCTGATTTGAGCTTACCGATTTTCTTTCGCACGACTTTGAAATAACTCACCGGATCATTCACCTGCGTTTCGACAGCGCGGAAGACATCAAAGATCGTCCTCGCCATTTCATTCAACTCCGGAAAGTCATCGACTTCATCCGAATGTTTGACAAACGTGCGGATCATCCAGGCGTGAGCCATCACCTTCTGACTGCGTTCGACTAACACGGACAGTTCTTGCCCCGCAACGTCACCCACAGGATCGGATGTCGTCGCTGCCGCGTCCGGCAATTCTTTTTCAGGGTCAGTTTCCATATCTGTCATTCGTGCGTTGATGGGTCGCCGAGTGGGGGCCGGACGTGCAATTGTAGCGATGGTTCTGGAAAATCCGGAACACTTCTTGCCAGAACTGCCTGGATTCGAAAACGAGCCGCGAAGTTGCTGAACTCTTGACGCGACGGTAATTCTCGTTCCAGGGCTCCAGCCCTGGAACGCACTGCACCGGAGGCTCCTGCCTCCAGTGACGATTTCGCGAGGCAGGAGCCTCGGGAGCAGTGTGTTCCGAGGCAGGAGCCTCGGAAAAAGGACATTAAAAGCCCGGCTTCTTCAAGAAGCCGGGCTTCTTTCCGGGTATTGCACCATCTGTCGCTCGCCTTGAATCAACCGTTAACCTCGGGGATGGCATTTCTTGTGGACGGCCTTGAGGCGACTGTGTTCAACGTGTGTATAAATCTGTGTCGTGCGGATACTGGAATGCCCCAGCATTTCCTGCAGCGCCCGAATGTCGGCACCGCCAGCCAGCAGGTGAGTTGCAAAACTGTGGCGCAGCGTGTGCGGGCTAACTTCTCCTGAACATCCCACGCGGGCTGCGTATCTTTGAACCAGTGCCCACACAGATTCACGATTTAACACGCGACCGCTGCGCGTCAAAAACAAATGGCCACTGTCCTGCGCGGCGACAGTCACCAGTGCCGGACGCTCGAACTCAAGGTATTTGCGAATGGCGTCGCTGGCGACGGGATTCAACGAAACCATGCGTTGCTTGTTGCCCTTGCCAGTACAACGGCAATAGTTTTCTTCCAGCTGCACGTCCTGCAGTTTAAGTCCCACCATTTCCGAAACGCGGCAACCCGTGGCGTACATCACTGCCAGCATTGCTCGGTCACGAAGGTAGTAGCGATCAAACGGACCGACGGGCGCGAGCAGCAGCGAATCGACCATTTCCGGGCTCAGGACTTTTGGCAGACGTTCCCAGAGTTTCGGAGAACTGACCAGGTCAACCGTACTCTCCGCGACAACGCCTTCCAGCATCAGAAATCGGAAGAACATGCGAATGGAAACAAGGTTTCGTCCGATGCTGGTCGCGGCCAGTCCCAGGCTCTGCAGATATTCCAGGAACGCGGTAATCGTCGGCACACCGATATCATGAATTCCGACTTTGCCGTTGTCGCGATTCCAGGCAAAAAAGCGATCGAGGTCGTGGCGATAGGCGATGAGTGTGTTCTTCGCCATCCCACATTCGGCGTCGAGATAGGTGACAAAGCCCGGAAGCCAGCTTGCAGGATCTCGGAAGGTCGAGACTGCAAACGCGCGACCTTCAGGAGGACGTTTGCGTTGTACCATGTGGTCGTCTCAATGAAAATCGCCGTCACCGTTCAGAGGGTTTGAACGATGACGGCGACAGCTGGCAACCGTCCGAAAACGGTTTTCGTACAGGGTATTGTGGGGCTGCGTCAACTCCGGTTCGCGCGGGTGGCGAATGGAACTCGCGGGCACCATCGATTAATATCGTCAGTTTCATCGTTCAGATTTTGTGATTTTTTGAGGTGGCGGTTGTCACAATTGTAGCGGGCTGGATGCTTCGTCACAGCCCAGTTTGCAGGGGAGCGGCGCGAGCCCAATGGCGTTGTCCGATGCTTGTGTGCCGCAAGGCGCTAGCCGCGGGTGATTCGCGCTAAAATGCTGGCAATACCGGCGGCTAGCGCCTTGCCGCTCACGAAACCCTGGTTATGTCCACGCCGTTGGCACGCGGCCAGCCGGGCCGCATATGGTCCGGATCTTTGTGAGTCCTTCGCCGCTCATCACTTCCCTATCGACCCTGGGTGGGCTACCGTGTCGGCTTACAAGACGATCGAATGTTGAGATTGCGGTCTTGGGTTGCTGGCGGGGTTGTGGTGGGGCATGGCGAAAAAGGCAGCGAAGAAATCAGTCCGCGAGACTGCGGCAACTGACGAACCTGCGTCTGGCGGCTTCGAGTTTGATGTGTTTCT
>JBBQSE010000278.1:0-11136 GCA_038214195.1 Planctomycetales bacterium | reverse complement strand
CCGCGCAATGGCATTGTGATCTTTGAGCATCGGCAGGACATCGACAAAGCGAAACATTTGCACTTTGACGGATTCATCATGCATGGCCCATGACATGAGCCGATCTTCCCACCAGCGACCATGAAAGATCGACGGTGCCCGGTGTTTCACACGCCCAAACAACTCGCGTCCAATCTCCTGAGTCCGCTGTTCCACGTTCTCGTCGTTGAAAGGTGATGGTTTCGCAGCGGGTGGAGCTTTGGCGGGCGTTGGAGCTTTCGTCACGGCAGGCTTGCTGGCAGCGGCGGACGGTTTCTCGACGATCACTGTCTCGGGGACAGTTTCGTTGCCGGGCACTTTGCCTTTTCGCGCAGGGGTGGCCGCTGGTTTCGCCGTTTTTTTAGAGGCTGCCGCCTTTTTCGCTGCCTTTTTCGCCATAACGTCTCTGACACGAACGGTCTTTGTCCTGATCCATGAACCTGCGGGCGGATTCTATGCTCAATCAGCCGCCATGAAAGGACCGCAGGCACGATTCCCGCAATCAATGCGTGGATTACGTTGTGTACTCGGAATTCAGCCGCACATATTCCTGCGTCAAATCCGATGTCCAGAAGCGAACGGACTCGGTTCCGGAGCAGGGGCCACCGGCAACTGCGAGTTTCAGATGGACGTCGCGGTTGCTTTTCAGCTGGCTGGACAGCGCCGCAGCGTCAAAAGGTACCGGCGTGCCGGCGCGGTAGACTTCGATGCCGTTGATGTGCAGTGACACAAAAGCCGTATCGAAATCAATACCCGCATAGCCTGCGGCTGACACAATGCGGCCCCAATTGGGATCCCCGCCGGCAATCGCGGTCTTCACCAAAGCACTGTCGGCGATTTCTTTGGCCATGCGATAGGCGGCGTCACGCGATTCGAGCCCTGTAACGTCGATCGTGACGAAGTGTTCCGCGCCTTCGGCATCCCGGATGATATCGGTGGCAAGCTTCTGGCAGACCTGCTGAATCGTCTCACGGACCTTGGCAAGGTCTGCTTCCGTCAGCGTGCCTCCCGCCGCGCCGTTGGCCAGCAGCAGTACGGTATCGCTGGTGCTCATGTGACCGTCAACGCTGATGCAGTTGAAAGTACGATCCACACCCTGTCGCAGAGCCGCATCGCACTGCTCGCTCGTGAGCTGAGCGTCTGTCATGATCACCGACAGCATCGTCGCCATGTTCGGCGCAATCATTGCCGCGCCCTTGCAGACGCCTGAGACACGCACCGTCGTGCCAGCCACTTCGACGTCGGTCGATGTCAGCTTGGGAAACGTATCAGTCGTCATCATCGCGGTTGCCGCATCGAGCAAATGCTGATCTGAGTTCCCAAGGAGCTTCACGCCGTCAGGGATTCCCCTGAGGATCGTGGGCATCGGCAACGGAACACCAATGACGCCGGTCGAACACACGAAAACACATTTCGAATCGCACCCCAGTTGCTCAGCCACGGACGCAGTCATTTGCTGAGCGTCCCTGATACCTGGTTCCCCCGTCGCGGCGTTCGAGTTGCCGGAATTGATGACGACCGCCCGTGCGACCATTGAGGGCACACGCTGTTTGCAAACAATCACGGGCGCGCCGCAGACCTTGTTTGTCGTGAAGACGCCAGCCGCAGCCGCGTCGCGATCCGACACGAACAGTGCCAGATCCGACTTGCCGCTGACTTTGATTCCACAGGTTGAACCGGAGGCACGGAATCCAACCGGGAGTCGCGCGGCAGTTGGTGTACTCATCGAAAGAATTTTCCTGAAGGCGAAATGACGAATCGAAAGAAGCCGTCAGCGTGTCGCTGTCGGCTCCTGATCATATTTGATGGACACAGTTTGTGCTGTCTGGTTCCAGGTCATTGCCAACAAAAAGACGGACTCAGGACGCAAAAAAAAACGCCAACAGTCAGCCAGTTTGACTGGTAACCTGTTGACGTTTATTAGATTGCAATTTGAGATCTGTCTCGCCACTTCTGACGAACACTAAACAGCGTGAACTACCAGACCACGCCAGTAGATCCATATGACGGATGAGATCCGTATGACCCTGTCGAGCCGGTGGAACCTGCAGATCCAGTCGATCCGTAAGCATCGCGTGATGCTCGCTTGAGTTCACGTCGGCTCAAGCCGCCGCTGGAACCTGATGATCCAAGTGACCCGGTGGAGCCAGTCGAACCAGCGGAACTATAGGAGGAAGAACCATAGGAGCTGGATCCGTATGAGCCAGTCGATCCCGTTGATCCGAGAGAGCCAGTCGAGGAGGCAGCGTAGCGGGCTCGGTTGTAGCCAGAATTACCAAACAACCCATGAGAGCCAGCCGAACCAAATGAGCCCGAAGAGCCAGCCGAACCGTACGAACCATATGCTCCGCTGGAACCAAAGGATCCACGTGACGAATACGAACCAGTGGAACCATAAGTGACCGGTGGGGCGTACGAACCGGAGGATCCGTAGGAAGCGGCTGAGCCATACGAACCGCCACTACTTCCGCTGGATCCATGCGACCCAGAGCGATGACCAGCATTGGCCACGCCACCAAACACAACCATTCCCGCCAGAGCACCCAAAATCAACAATTGATCCAGTTTCATTGCAATCCTCCAATTCATTATTTCAACGCCCATTCACTTACACAGACGACGTGACGACCAATGAAAGGGTAGTCTGTAAGGGTAAAGAAGACTGGGGCGTCTGTCAAACTCCGGAGGACTGGCAGTTATGAGAGTCTCGAATTTTGATAATTCAGCTGCAGCAGGCTGGCTGGCAACGCATCGTCGTCGGACGTCAAATGGCGGGATGTCTTTAAGCAAACGGCAGGTGGAGCTCTACCCGCAAAGAAGCCCGGCTTCTTTGAGAAGCCGGGCTTCTCAGTCCACAGCCTGCGGCGACCGCACCGATTATTCAGAGATTGCCGAATTCGAGCCCGTCCGCCGTTTGTAAACAAACGAACCATCGTCGGCCTGGTCGGTGTCTCGCAGACTCCACGACTTCCATCGCCCGGCAATGTGTCCGCCAATGACACCGGCAACATAGCCATATGGAACCCAGCCTGAAATCGCCGAACCGGCGTAAGTGCCGTAGGCAGGGTACAGAATTTCATAGGCTTCCTGTTGCGCAGCCAGATCACGATTTTCCATCACGTATCCAAGAGCGTCGTTCGTGGCGATTGCTTCCTGGTAAAGCGGCACGAAGGGTAGTGCGTATGTCGCCGCATACGTCCCCTTCCATTTTCGCTGCGCGAAGTCTTTTGAATGCCCCGCTTCATGCAACGCGATTGCTGGGATGTTGGAATACAGGTGGATCGTATTCGTGAACGGGTTAAAGTGGTCGCTGCCAAATACACGGCCGGGAAAGATCGTTTCTCCGAGCACGCTCAGCGTACCAATCGTGTAACGCCATCCGGCACCGACGGACTTGTTTGCCACCAGTCGCTTCCAGTCGTCCATCGGGCGATACTGATTGAGCCGCACTTTAACGCTCAGCAATTCGTTGTCGTGCAGATAGGCCGCAATTTCATTCTCAGTTCGCTGATCAATCCGATGATTCTCAACCCGCCGGTCAAACAACGTGATCTTGCCCGGAATGCCCCAGACCCAGCCCATTGAGTCGATCACAGCATTCGGCTTGCCGCGCTCAATCTGCGTCTGAGTTCTCGCCTGAAGTTGCTGCGAAGTGTGGTAATCATCAGCAAACCCATAAGAATAAGGCGCAGTCGCGCAGCCGGGAAGAAACGCGACGATTGTCGCCATCGCCAGGTAAGCCAGCCGGACAGGATTCATGCGGGAATTCGATCCCGTCGATGCCACAGCACGGGCTGAAGGAAAGACTGGGGAGATTGGATGTCGGTTCATCAGCCGAATCCTATTCCGTTTTCCTGAATTCAGGCAACGCGGTTTTCACTCCATAAATTGGCGGCCTGGCAAGGCTGGCAATTCGGGAAAAATTGCGATACTGGAGACTCAAAGCCTCTTGATTAGATCCTGCCCGGACCTCCCGCCAACGGCACGCAGACACAAATTGAAGCGAAGAGCCACCAGTCGAGATACCACAACAATCGCCGTCGCGGTGCCGAAAGCCACGGAATCTGGAACGTCCAGCCACCTGCAACCGATTAGCGACCACCCGCCAAAAAACGCACAAGTGGCATAGAGTGGCGTGGCTGGGCGAAACAAAGTCGGAACTTCATTACACGCGATATCCCCGATCACGCCGCCAAATGTGCCGGTCATCACACCGAACAACACGGCCACAAAGGCAGTCGTTTTTTCGTCGAGCGCGATCTCGGTGCCAACAATCGTAAATAGTCCAAGCCCGAGTGCATCCGGAACGTACAGGAATCGTTCAATGCGAGCAGGAATTCGGGGAATCACCGAAGCAATCCCCGCAACAGCAAACACAATCACGGGATACCAGGCGTACTGAATCCAGAACAACGGATGTCGGTCCAGCAAGAGATCCCTCAAAGTTCCGCCGCCAAAAGCCGTCATGAAGGCAACGGAAAACACACCCACAAAATCCATTTGCTTTCGTCGGGCAAGCAGGACGCCGAAGATCGCACCACTGATCACCGCCATGATTTCGATGGTGAACATCATGGACGAGCTTCGTCCTCATTCATGGCCGCTGGCGTCTCGACAAGTTCTTGTGCTCCGTCTGGCGGTTTTGAATCGGAATGCAGCGCACTGAGCACCGGTTCCCCGCGTTGATCGACTTCGTACCAGTCTGTGCCGGATTTCAGTTCCAGCCGCCAGGAGCGTTCCCGGATTTCCTTTTCCTGCAGCAGCTTGTAAACGTGCAGTTCGATGATCGCCAGATCAGGAAGTTGTACCTTTTCGATCGCCAGTTCGGAGATGCGTGTCCGAATCGTCGCAATCGCGCGGGCTGACGTCTCATCAGCGGAGGTCGGATCGATTTCGGACTTCATCACGATTCGCAGGATCGTGGGCGTGTTCTCACTCATTCGCTTCTTGCCACCATCGACGCGAGGTGCCGAACCCGGAAACTCCTTAACAATTGCTTCCTGAAGCGGCATGAACGGCATCAGGTGCAACGTCCAATACGCATACAACATCCCTGTCGCCGTGATACCGAAGAGAAACATACCGATGACCAGCCATCGACCGGAAATTGTACGTGGAGTGGGATTGGACGTTTGCGGATCTGACATGAGTTTGTCGCGTACAAAGGAAAACAGACTAAAGAGAGTCTCCGTCACACAAATAAAGTCCCGACGATCGGAGCACCATGCAAGCTCACCGCATTCTAGGCCGCAGCCGGGTTTCGATGGCCCCGCCGCGTCAGATTCGCCCCCAAATTCCTGCGAACGATGCTTCCTGGAAAATCCTGACAGGTTTCTCGTTGACGATCCCGCCACGAGTTTTCTACAGTGCTCTGCATGAACCTCAGCATTATTGGCATTCAAATTACTCTGATCGGCGGCCTCATTACCGCTCGACCGCCCGCCCGTGCCTGAGGAATACCGAAACTGATTCCAGCCCTCAGGTCTCCCCTGAGGGTTTTTTTATTGGTAAAGGCATCAAATGTCTCGCATCGAACTCTACGACACAACCCTCCGCGACGGCTCGCAGGGAGAGGGTGTGCATTTTTCACTGCAGGACAAGTTGATGATCGCCCAAAAGCTGGACGACCTGGGCTTCGACTACATTGAAGGCGGCTATCCGCTGTCGAATCCGAAAGACGAAGAGTTCTTCCAGCGTGCCGCCGAGATGGAATGGAAGCACGCGAAAATCACAGCGTTCGGCATGACACGCCGCAAAGGGATCGCCGCAAAAGACGATATCGGGATGCAGGCACTGATCAACAGCAAAGCTCCTGTGATCACGATTGTGGGCAAAACCTGGGATCTGCATGTGACCGAAGTCCTCCGGGTCTCACTGGAGGAAAACCTGGCCATGATCCGGGATTCGATTGCCTACGCCAAGTCCGAAGGCCGTGAAGTCATTTACGACGCGGAACACTGCTTCGACGGCTGGCGTGCCAATGCCGAGTACGCCGTTCAGACATGGCGGGCCGCCGCAGAAGCCGGGGCCGACATGATCTGCATGTGCGACACAAACGGCGGCACACTCCCGGAACAAATCGTCGAAGCCGTCACCGCGCTGCAGAACGCCGTCCAGTGCCGAGTCGGGATTCACTGTCACAACGACTGTGAACTGGCCGTTGCCAATTCTCTGGCCGCCGTTAAAGGCGGAGCGATCCAGGTGCAGGGCACAATCAACGGCATCGGCGAACGCTGTGGTAACGTGGATCTGATTTCCGTCGCGGCAAATCTGTCGCTCAAGCTGGGCTACGACGTGCTGGCACCTGGCAAGATTCAGCGACTGACGGAGCTTTCGCGATACGTTTATGAACTGGCCAACATGAATTTCCGCTCGGGCCAGGCTTTCGTCGGCACCAGTGCGTTTGCCCACAAGGGCGGAATGCACGTGCACGCCGTGAATCGCATTGCTCGCAGCTACGAACACATTCAGCCGGACGCGGTCGGCAACGAACGTCGCATCCTTGTGAGTGAACTTTCCGGACGCTCCAACATCGTCGCCAAGACGACCAAGTTCAACATCAGCGAGAACAATGAACTGATGCAGAAGATTCTGGTCGCCGTGCAGGACCTGGAAAACGAAGGCTATCAGTACGAAGCAGCCGAAGCATCCTTTGACCTGCTGGTGATGAAACAGGCCGGAACCTACACACCCGCCTTCCAGTTGGATCATTACCGCGTCAACGTCGAAAATCAGTCCCGCGAACCCATGACCGAAGCGGTGATCAAGCTCACGACCGGCTCAGCCAGCCAGCACGTCGTCGGAGAAGGCGACGGCCCAGTCAATGCTCTCGACAGCGCGCTTCGCAAAGCGCTGACTTCTACTTATCCAGGGCTCGCTGAGATGACACTGATGGACTATAAGGTCCGCGTAATTAACAGCACTGAAGGAACTGCCGCCCGAGTCCGTGTCGTGATCGAGAGCCGGGACAAAGAATCCATCTGGAGCACGGTCGGCGTCAGCGAAAATATCATCGAAGCCAGTTGGATCGCGCTGGTGGATGCGATTGAATTCAAGATCCACAAAGATCGCGGAGCAATCAAAGCGGGGCATGCTTGCTAATTGGCACTACAAGATTTTCATAAATCCCATACTTCACATACCTCCCATGGGAGTAATGAGAAGTATGGGATTTATGATTCAACCAGTCTTATTCTTCATCCTTCGCCCACAGATGAGCCGCCAACGAATTTGGTGCCGCAACGATTTCGCCAGCACTGAAGTACGTCGCAATTTCGCGAGTTGCCGCTTCGGGGCCATCGCTGCCGTGGATGAGATTCATCTGACGGCTGGCACCTAAATCGCCGCGGATCGTGCCCGGTGCGGATTCTCGGGCGTTGGTCTTGCCCATCAGTGTTCGCATCACGGTGATTGCTTCCGGGCCTTCGACGACCATCGCCACAACAGGCCCTGAAGTAATGAACGCCTCCAGATCCTTGTAGAACCCCTTTGTCACGTGTTCAGCATAGTGCTTCTTGCTCAATTCCGGCGTCACCTGCAGCATCTTCATGCCGATAATGCTCAGTCCCTTGTCTTCGATCCGTGAAACAATTCGCCCAATGAGTCGTCGCTGTACGCCGTCAGGCTTGACAAGAATCAAAGTTCGCTCAAGAGCCATTTGGGGGGAGTACCTTTGGAAGGAAAAAGTTTGTGACTGGTGAATGACCAATCGGAGGAATGACCAATGACTAAGTACCAATGACCAATGGAATCGCAGTATGCAGTCAATCTCTGCTTCAAGTGCGTTTCATTGGTCATTGGTACTTAGTCATTGATCATTCACACCGACACCCTGCATCATCTGCAGGAACTCAGTAAACAAGTAGTGACTATCATGAGGACCAGCCGCCGCTTCCGGATGGTACTGGACCCCGAATGCCGGGTGAACCTTGTGGCGAATGCCTTCGATCGTCTGATCATTCAAGTTGACATGTGTCACTTCAACGTCATCCGGCAGAGTTGCTGCATCGACTGCGAAGCCGTGATTCTGTGATGTAATTTCGACTTTTCCGGTTCGCTTATCCAACACGGGTTGATTAGCACCACGATGCCCGAAACGCAGTTTGTAGGTGGTTCCGCCGAACGCCAGGCCAAGCAGCTGCAGGCCCAGGCAAATCCCAAAGATCGGCTTCTTCCCCAGCAATCCTCGAATCGTTTCAATGGCATAGGTCAGCGGTTCCGGATCTCCCGGCCCATTTGACAGGAACACGCCATCCGGATTCAGCCCCAGAATCTCATCCGCCGTCGCCGTACCGGGCACAACCGTGACTCGGCAACCGACATCGCGGAGGTAACGCGGGATATTCCATTTCATGCCATAGTCAATCGCCACAACATGCGGCCCGTCCGTGCGATCGACACCGGACACGAAATCGGCTGGACGACCGAGATCACTCAGCGACATGCTCCAGTCACAGTTTTCCTCCGGCATGACCTCTTTGACAAGATCTCGTCCAACCAGCCCGGGTGCGTCCTGCACTTTCTTCAGGAGCGAAACGTCATCCAGATCGACGGTCGAAAGCACACCCTTCATAGCTCCCTGAGTCCGAATCTGACGGACCAGCGATCGCGTGTCGATTCCCTGCAGCCCGATGATGTTGTTTCGCTTAAGATAGGCGTCGAGCGATTCCACAGAACGATAGTTGCTGGGAAACTCGCAAAGTTCTTTGACGATGAATCCCTTCAGGAACAAACCCCGACTTTCAACGTCTTCCGCGTTGATGCCGTAGTTTCCGATCAGCGGATACGTCATCGTGACAATCTGCCCGGTGTAGGACGGATCGGTCAGAATCTCCTGATAACCGGTCATGCTCGTGTTGAACACAACTTCGCCGTGAACTTCACCCTCGGCCCCAAAAGCCTGACCCGTAAAGACCCCGCCGTTTGCCAGTGCCAACTTTGCCGAACGTCCTGCCATCTGTTAATCCCCCCGATGCCCGCGCGTAGAATCACCCCAGTTGGAAACGCAATGTTTTGCGAGTTTTACCAAGCCCCGGCAGACCAGAAAAGCAGCCCGCCCCGCCGCCATGCAATTTCGCGAAAATCAGACCTTAAGTAGAACAGTTGTCTCAACTGTTCCCTCCCCAGGCTCTCACTCTTAAAGCTGTCACCGTAAATCGATCAGCCGCACTCCCTGGAAAGAACCATTGAAGACCATTGTTCTACACTGTCCGATTCGTCCTCCGCCGACTATTCTCCGCCGCATGACATTTGCAATCCTCCACGGCAAGAGAATTCTGGTCACCGGCTCATCTTCGGGCATCGGTCGCGCCATCGTGCTCGAATGCGCTCGTGCCGGAGCAGACGTTGTAGTGAATTGCCGCCAATCGACTAAATTGGCAAATCAGGTTGCCGAGGAAGCTCGGGCGTTCGAAGTTCAGGCCACCGTAATTCAGGCCGACGTGGCTGATGAACAGGATCGAAGAAAGCTGGTCCGCGCTGCGTTTGATTCCGGCCGCATCGACGCCATCGTCAACAACGCCGGGGCCGACCTGCTGACAACTGAATTTCGCGACGCAGAGTTCACTCAGAAGCTGAGCGTCCTGATCCAGACCGACGTCGTCGGCACGATCGAGTTGTCACGTGCCTTTGGCAAACGGTTCGTCGAGCAGGGCCGAGGCGTCATTCTGAATATCGGCTGGGACCAGTCTGACCGCGGGATGGAAGGCGACAGCGGAGAACTGTTTGCAACGGCTAAGAACGCCATCATGGGCTTCACACGTTCTCTGGCCATGAGCCTTGCCCCAAACGTCCGCGTCAACTGCATCGCCCCCGGCTGGATCAAAACCGCCTGGGGAAAAGCCGCCAGCGACTACTGGCAACAACGCGTGATGTCCGAAACACCACTCAAACGCTGGGGCGAACCAAAGGACATCGCCAACATGGCCAGATTCCTGCTCAGCGATGATGCGAGCTACATTTCAGGACAGGTGATCAATGTGAATGGTGGCGCGGTGAGGTGAAGATGCCATGTCAATCGTTTTTCCACTGTTCCTGACTCGAACCAATGACAATTAAGTCTTCGCTGATTCGCAACTGTCTCTTCGCTGTCGGAGCCATGCTTCTCTCGTGTACCGCTGCACCGTGGGGCCTCAGTTATTTCATGATCCTTGCGGCTGGGTCTGGAGAGAGAGTGTCGGTCCGAGAAACGGGCATGGTCACGTGCCCGGAAGTCCTGACATGGTCTCCGTGGAAAAATGGCTCTGGAGCAGTTACCCACGGGCAACTCGCTGCGCGGATACCTGCGGATGCCGAAATCATCGCACACAGAATCGGGAGGGATTCAAAAATGTTCGCGGAACTCACTCTTTATCAGGCAAAGTACCGACTCCCGGATGGGCGAATTGAAACGGCACCTGCAGATGGCCCAAAGCCACTGATCAGCCTCAACAAAGAATCTGCCCTGACATGGTCCGCACTGGCATTGGTCTCCGGGATTGCCTGCCTGTTTCTTGCCACTCGGGTGCATTCGGGAATGCACCGCAGCGTCGGCGGCAATTAGCGCTGAGTGAACCTCGCAGCGATGTGCCTGACCCACCTACGCAGCAATTTGGACTCAAGGATTACCAAAACGATGGAATCGAAATACCTTTACATTTCTCGTCTGTACAATGGTCGCAAAACGTCACTCAGCTCATTCGACATCGCCAATAATTTCGTCGTATCGTGCCTTTGGAAACGTGAAAATATGTTGGTATCGTGTCCGCAGGCGAGCGTTCGACGTTTCCCATCACTTCGTGAAGACATCAGTCCATGAACAACGCGATACCAACTGTCAAAGAGGCAATGACGGATATCATCTCTCGTCAACCAGACGACAGCAGTTACGATGAGATCCTGCGAGAACTCGTTTACGCTCGGATGGTTCAGCGAGGATTGGCGGACGCCGATGCGGATCGAACATTCTCTGATTTGAAAGTTCGCGAGAGGATTGAGTCGTGGCAGAAATAATCTGGACGGTCGAGCCCAGAACCATGTTGAATGGGAGTTGAGTTGCTTGACCAGTTTGCGACAACAGTTTCGAGTACAGCCATGACGGTGAGAGAAATTATGCGCCTCATTGAAACAGACGGCTGGGTG
>JBBQSE010000277.1:0-11184 GCA_038214195.1 Planctomycetales bacterium | reverse complement strand
CTCATTCTGAGTTACAAATGCCCCGAAGATCGATACGCCGCCGTACATGCCGTGAACGATCGAAACCCACAATTGTTTGACCTGGAGGCCGATCCGCATGAAATACAGAATCTGGCAGCCGATCATCCTGAACTGGTGCGCCAACTGGCAGATCGCCTGCAGTTCGAATGGCGTGTGGACAAGCCAGCCATCGGGCTGTAAGGCGATCGGCAGAAAACGATTTACTACCAGAAGCCCGGCTTCTTCAAGAAGCCGGGCTTCTTTCCGTGTATGGCACCCTCTACCACTCGCTCTAGCGGTGTGCTGCACGATAATCCAGGAAATACACACCAAAAAAAGGCTGAAATTCTCGAATGGTCGATATACAGAATCTGCAGGAGCCGCAGAAAATCTTGATTACAGGGAGTTCTGGTTTCTTCGGTCGAGCGACCGTCGCGGCGATTCGACGCGAGTGGCCCGCCGCAGTGATTTGTGGTTTCGATGTTGTTCAACCTGGCAGTGATCCGCCCGACCAGTTTGAAGCTGGCGATATCACCAGTTCGACGCTGAAAGCACTGGTGCTGTCATTCCAGCCGGACACGGTGATTCATCTGGCCTTTGTCGTTAATCCCATGCACGACGAACGCAGAATGCACGAGATCAATGTTGGCGGTACACGAAATCTACTTGCCGCTGTGGGTGCCAGCGGTGCAAAACAGTTACTGGTTTCATCCAGCGCAACCGCATATGGAGCATGGCCGGACAATCCTGTTCCGATGTCGGAAGATCAGCCACTCCGCACACGTCGTGAATATCGCTACGCCGATGACAAGACACAGGTGGAACGGTTGTTGAGTGAATTTGCTGTTTCACATCCAGGCATCAACGTCAGCTGGATCCGCCCCTGCATGACGTATGGGCCGGCGATGACGAATTTCATGACGACAATTCTTATGGTGCCTCCGGTGCTGGTGTTGCCTGGCGGAGAGAATCCTGTCATGCAGTTCGTTCACCTGGATGACGTCGGTGCGGCAATTGTGGCGATCCTGAACTGCAAAGCCAGTGGCCCATTCAATCTTGCCCCGCCGGACACGGTAACCTTTAAAGATCTGGCTCGGATGAGCGGTCGTCGTGCCGTATCAATGCCGTTCGCAATGTGCTGGGCAGCCGCCACCTGCTGGTGGGCACTGCGGCTCCCGATTCTGACATACCCGGCACCGCTGTGGTACTTCATCCGCTATCCGTGGATCGTGTCGTCAGAGCGTCTGATCTCGGAGACCGGTTTTCAGTTTCAACATGGAAGCAATGACGTCATTCGAATGATGCTGCGTGATTTCGGAAAACTTCGGGAGTCATGAGCCGGCACTCTACAACAGGCTTGTCAGCAGCAGTCGCAGTTTGCGCATTTCCCGGAGACGTTCTTCACCTTCCATCGTGTGCGGCAGCAGGTCAACGCTGATGGAACGTTCGTAGCTGGTCTGATGGAGCATCTGAATGATATGATGGTAATCGACGTCTCCCAGGCCCGCGAGTACCTGCATTTCCGTCGGCGATGTGTCGCGAAGGTGCAGGTGCAGCGTGTGAGGAAAGATCATGTCAAAATCCACCGACCCGCCAGGACGGCAAATGTAATAACTTGGATCCAGAGTAATTCCGGGCCCCTTGACAGCCTGACACAGTTCCACAGCAGTATTTGGATCTTCAGACAGCGTTCCCGTTTTTGTCAGAATCGAAAGTCGAACGGCCTCTTTTTGGCAGATCGTGTTACGCTCACGCAGCCGATCAATTTCAGTATTGAACGGCGTTCCTTTGGGAGAAGCCAGAATCGTGATCTGCAGGATATTCATCCGTTTGGCAAAGCTCACAATGCGCTCGAAAGCGGCAGTATCGACTTCGCTTTCCAGAAAGATCGCGTTCGCAGTCAATCGACTGGCCTCGCGCATCAGCCCGGCGCATCCTTCAGGATCGGCCACGACCTTCGAGGGTTTCAACTGGTTGAATTCTTCGTTCAGCCAGATTTCGACCTTATCGAAGCCCAGTTCCTGAATCTGCAGACAGGCTGCCGGGAACGCTAAATCCCATAGACTTCGCGTCGATGCGGCAATATGCACGTGGACACTCCCTGAATTCTTAAACCCTGATATCGCTGCAGTTTACAACGATAAATATTGAACTAGACAAGCAGTCAAATCGTCGCAGGACTGTATTGGCGACACCCCGTTTCCGCAAGACCGTCCAGTCTTCCTGGTCGAACTCGGGAGGATTTGTAGGGATTTTGCACGATTCAACGATTCGTCTGCCGATAACGAATAGTAACGCAGTTTTCAAAACTGTGGAACGGAACCATTTCGGACCGATGGTCTCAGAAATGGAAATCGCTGGGGGGTCTCTGCGGATGACTGCAGAGAGAATGTTGCGAAGACGGAAACGGAGTCAATTCCATGCAATATCGTGCAATGGCTGTACTGCTTTCGGGGGCGATTGGGATTTTGGTAACCGGCTGTGCAACATCGACGCCGACGATGAGAGGACAGAGTCCTCACGGCAATCCTGGCTCGTGGAGCGACGGCCCTGCCATGAATCACGACTGTCCGATGTGTCAGTCCGGAATGGGTCACGGACAGCCTCAATACTGTCCTCCCGGTGGACCATGCCGAACACAGGGCGGCCAATGTCAGGGAGCTGGCTGCAACCTTCCGTGTCATCCGGTGCATCGAAACTTTCATACCTATGAAGCTCCGAGCAATCTGATGTACCCGCCGGAAAACGCTGAGCCAGCGCAGATACAATATCCGTATTACACATTTCGCGGCCCAACGGACTTCTTCATGAAGTAATGCTCGTTTGCTGAATTCGCATGAGTGGCGACCCGGCATCTGAAACAAGATGCCGGGTTCTCTTGTTGAACACTCACGAAGCCAACGTGAGCCGTGGCGGAACGATCAATTCCTGTCCGAAAGCACCTGGAATTTGCGAACTGCTGCGCGGTCGCTAGACTGCGCACTCGAACGGCACACAGATTGTATTCCATTGTTAAAGGATGAATTCAAATGGCGATCTACAGTGACAATTCTGAGAGCATTGGCCGCACGCCGCTGGTTCGGATTAACCGCCTGACGGAAGGGCTTAAGGCCACCGTGTTGGCGAAGATCGAAGGCCGCAATCCCGCTTACAGCGTCAAATGCCGCATCGGCGCGGCCATGATCTGGGACGCGGAACGATCGGGACGACTCAAGCCGGGCATGGAAGTCGTCGAACCCACCAGCGGAAATACGGGAATTGCCCTGGCGTACGTCTGCGCGGCCCGAGGCTACAAGCTGACGCTCACAATGCCAGACACGATGTCTGTCGAACGTCGCATGATTCTTCGGGCCTTTGGCGCCAACCTGATCCTGACGCCTGGTGCGGAAGGCATGAAGGGGGCCATCTCGCGAGCTGAAGAAATGGCGAAGCAGGACAACTTCTTTATACCTCAGCAATTTAAGAATCCCGCCAATCCGGACATCCACTTTCGCACGACCGGCCCGGAGATTTTCGAAGACACCGGAGGCAAGGTCGATATCTTTGTCTCGGGAGTTGGCACTGGCGGCACGATCACCGGCGTGTCTCGATACCTGAAAAAGGAAAAGGGCCTGGCGCTAAAGTCGATTGCTGTCGAGCCCGCGACCAGTCCGGTCCTGTCCGGTGGCGCGCCTGGTAAGCACCGAATTCAGGGAATCGGAGCTGGCTTCATTCCTGAGGTTTTGGATATGTCACTGGTCGATGAAGTCGTTCAGGTAACGGACGAAGAATCGATGGCAATGGCACCTCGTGTCGCTGCCGAAGAAGGTATCCTTTGCGGGATCAGTTGCGGAGCGGCGATGGCAGCCGCGCTCAAAGTCGCCGCGCGACCGGAGAGTGCCGGCAAAACGATCGTCGTCATTCTCCCCGATTCAGGGGAACGCTATCTTTCGTCGCCCATGTTTGATTTCGCCCGGGATACGCCGACAGCATAGTCATGGTTGATGCCCGGGACGATTGCCTACCTCGAACCTGGTTTGAAGGAGTGGGCGACCAGATTCATCCCGACTCGCATCCGATTGTAAAACAACGGCTTGATGACCGTAGATTTCACAATCGCTTTCGCAGAATCGCGACATCGGCTCAACAGGCCATGGCCAGCGGTCGCCCGCTCGCAGTTGTTATCGCTGAGCCCATAGGCGTTGGCAATTTCACTGGAGATGGGACGACCAACCAGGTTTTCCCATTTCATGCCGCCGTCAGACGAAATCAATATGTTGTTCATCCCGGCTTGTGAAAGCATTTCCCGCATGGTGCTGGAAGTGAAGTAGTTGATGTGCTGAGGTGGTTCATTCAGCATGAAATCATCTTTGCCAAACATGATTGGCAGCGTGCGATAATTCGGCACGTCGATGTACAACAGTCCGCCTGGTTTCAACAGCCTAAGAAGTTCCGCCAGGTCGCGATCGGGCAGCAGCAGGTGCTCGAACACCTGAGCCGCGTAGATCACGTCGAAGGACTCAGGTTCAAATCCAATTTCACCCAGTGAACCGACATGCAGTTGACGCAGCCCTCGGCTTTGTGCGGCCTTGGCTGTCCATTGCCCGATATCACATCCGTGGGCGTCCCAACCTCGCTTTTGTGCCTCTTCGAAGAAGTAACCAGCAGCACAGGCGAAATCCAGCAAGCGCCCCCTGGCGGGAACCATCGCTTCAATGATGTCCAGTTTATGCCGGTATCCGTCAACGACGCTGAGAGAGGCAATCCGTGCGTACAACTGCACGAGCTCATCTTCGTTCCGCACTCGGTAGATCTCATCCAAATGTTCCGGCGTGCAGCGCGGATTCATGAACACGAATCCGCAGCCGCGGCATTTCTCCAGCTGATAACCGGCAATCATGTTCTCCGGCATCGAATCACTGTGACTGCAAAGAGGACACGGCATGCGGACCAAACCCTGCAGTCTTGCGTGCGTTTCTTCAAGTGGTATCTCAATCGCCTGAATCATGTTTCTTTTC
The DNA here is from genome assembly GCA_038214195.1 of Planctomycetales bacterium. GTDB lineage: Bacteria > Planctomycetota > Planctomycetia > Planctomycetales > Planctomycetaceae > SXXK01. Next base: position 6,187 of record JBBQSE010000277.1, on the reverse strand, counting down.
CAGTTGGTAAACTCTGTTTTCGCAATTTGCAGTTGTCGTTTTCATTACGTCGCACGGCAGACCGTTCAATCAATCCGGAAGATATGGATCACCGGAAGGACTCCGTAAGAATCATCTGAGGTCGTCCCGGCGTTGATCTGAACCAGATACAGCAGATGGTTGGCTCGATCATAAGCGATGCCGCCCAGGTGCTGGTTACACGATGGAAACAGATACTGCGCCAATCCACCACCAGGCGTTGACTGATTCCAGACATACCATGGCGTGACCTGCGTTGGCTCCATCTTTCCGTGCGCGGCCGCGATGAGTGCCTGAGGCGCGTAGAACAGCATCTGTGCCTCATACGGAGCGCCGTGAAATCCCTTGTCGATGCTGCAATCAGACGGTCGGGCCTCACCATAGTACACTTCCCCCAACGCCTTTCGCCCGGTGATGATCACCGTTTCCCGATCGCCGACTGTCAGCCAGGCTCCACCGGTCCAGCGGTCTGCCGGATTGAAACCGGGAGCCGGACGATGAATGTCGTTGTAAACCAAAGGGATTGCGTCGATCGCCGCGTCGTTTGCCGTCCCGCGTCGGGGAAGCTGGTACGCGTACATCGCTGGCCCGTGACTGGCAATGTTGAGCCCCGTGGCGATCTGCAGCCCGGACATCAGATTCCGTCCACCGAACCACTTGTCGGCAAATTCCCTCGGCATTTCCAGAATGTACCCTGCATGTTTGTACGAATGCCATTCGGATCGTCCCGTGTTCGGCGGACCAAGATGCCACATCCCTTCCGGCCGTGGCCGTGTGGTGGACAGTGCGGAAACGCCGTGTGAGGGATAATCAATCGTCTGAACGTTGTAATACTTGTAGAGCGTCCAGTGCAGGCGTTCATCGATCACATGCATTCCGCCAATCCGAAAAGGCTCTGATGATCCCTGAGTCATCTCAGCCCGTATCCCACCGGTAATGTCTCCAAACGGCTGCAACACTTCGGCGACAGAAAGCTCATCCATCACGCCGGATTTTGAAATTACGGGCCGAGGAATACTGATCTCAGCGACGAGTTCTTCGTTGGGATGTCCGACAACGTACAATGACCCCGGATAGCCATCGTCAGCTCCGGTCGGGTCTCCGTGGCTGTCAAAGGCAAGAGACCATCCGCCATACTGAAACGTAGATTTCATTCCCGAAACATGCGGCGGACGAAATCCTCCCAGATAAGTAAAGTTACCCGGCGTCACCATCTGCTCGTGCAAAGGTGCCGGATGCCGACTCGTTGTGACTGGTGTAACAGAGCGCAGCGGAGCCGCAACATTCGACGCGGCGTTTGTCTCGTTTCCTTCAACTCCACTATCCGCCGCCGGTGCCAAACCCGGCCCACTTTCAAGAGTGGAGTTTTGTCCAACGGGTGGCCGGGGCTGGACGGAGCGGAGCGAAGGAAGCCCCGGGGTTTCGAGCTGTCGCTCTCCAACCTCGGCCACCCGAAGACTCTTGTTCTCATTTTGAATCTGGTTTAGATCGTCTTGCACAGGTGGCGTTTTTTCGGACGGCAGACTTACGGAAGCCGATGCAACTTCGTGGCTGCTGATCTTGCTTGCAAGTGCGACGGCGTATCTGCCCCCCATCAGTACGGAAAACACTAACAGCAACAGGTAGCCGACGATGTAGCCACGCGGCATCATTCGCCGCTGCGGGGCGAAGGCATCGACGGGAAGTAGTTGATCCGTCGATGTAGGCGGAGGGCTGACGAACTGCTCGTTGATGGTCATGTCGGAATTCATCTGTCCCCCCCGGACTGGCTCCGTGACAAGCCTCGAACTTGTTTGAAGTGCCGCCACAGATTTTGTGGAGGGCAAAGTCAAACATACAGGCATTTGTGCGGCTTACAGACGATGTTTCAATTTCATCGCGAGAATCCCCCGTTCCTCACGTCGTTTTGGATCGTCGCACGGCAACGTTGGCTGATGGAAACGGTCCAATCTCAGCAATGTTGAGAAACAGCCTCATGCTGGAATTGTCGCTATATCCGATTCAAATCCGGCGTACGCGTGAATTGGGAAGTCGTGACCAGTTTTCGCTGAAGCCAGAGCTTGAAAGTAAAACGGCTTCACGGCGTCATTGCATGCTGCAGTGACGCTCTACGCCAAACGAAGATTGTGGCGTAGTCTCGACAGCGGACGCCCTCGTTACCACGGAATAAGATTCCCCCGCAGCGAATCCTGGAAACGATTGTCGTCCGGGGCCGTCAGTGTAAAAACGGAAGTGCTGGTCAGAAGTCTTCGCATCGAGCGGTTTATTATTGCATTATCAGCCGCAACGCGCCAGCGTCCGGTTCTGTGAAAACCGGGAGCTGGCGCTCGGCGGCTGATTTCAGTCACAGAACCTGTTGACCGCTCAATGCCCCCTTCTGCTACATCACGTATATCGCACGGCGAAGTGCTGCGGTTCAAAGTATTCCGGCAGCAGGCTGTCTACCTGCAGCAAACCCTTGCGAGTCAGTTTGAGCAGATCGCCTTCGACAGTCAGATAGCCAGCGGCCTGTTGATTTCGAAACGGGGCGGCAAACTCTTCCTGCACATTTACGTCGTACTTGCGATTGATTCGGCCCAGATCCACCTGACCTTCCTTCATCAGCAGGATCAGTTCACGGATCAGCATTTGGTGAGCCGACGGTTTCAAGGCGCGGTTGATGGGCAGTTCGCCGCGATTGACGGTTTCCATGTAATCTTCGATACCGTCGAGATTCTGATAGTGAACTCCCTGGAAATGTCCGAAACTGGAAACGCCCGTCGCAATCAGATCGCTGCCGCGAAACAGATGATCACGATACACAAAATGGTCCGTCTCAGGATTCCTGATCATTTCGTTGCCACTTGAAACGTGATACCCGGCGACAAGCAGCCGGTCCATTGCTTCACTCACCCAGCGGCGTTTGGTAGGCCAGTCTGCCACCGGCGATGCGATTCCCAGCTCACGCATCTCTTTTGAAATCACCGTGTTGAATGGCAATTCCATCTGATACATGGTGATATTATCCGGCTGCATTTCGATCGCTTTCTCAACACAGCGTTGCCAGTTTTCGTCGGTTTCACCGATCATACCGGCAATGAGGTCAATGTTGACCTGCGGGAATCCGACCTGCTGAATCCATTCGTAGGCTCGCATGATTTCAGGAGACAGATGAGCACGTCCGTTTTCTTCCAGAATCTTGTCATCAAAGTTTTCGACTCCCAGCGAAACGCGGGTGATCCCCATGTCGCGAAGCGTTTCCAGCTTCTCCAGATTCAGAGTGCCGGGTTCGCATTCAAAAGTGACTTCTTCAGCGCGGTCCCATGATATGAATTCGCTCATCCGATCCCGCAGTGATCTCAGCTGGCGGGAACTCAGATAGCTGGGAGTTCCGCCGCCGAAGTAGACAAACTGCAACTCGCGATTTCCGATGGCCGATCGCTGGCTGATGAGTTCAATCTCCTGCATCAGGGCCTGAACATAATCTTCAATCGCCTTTGCGTTCTGGTTTGTGTAAACACGGAAGTAACAGAACTTGCAGCGTTTGCGGCAGAACGGGATGTGAATATACAAACCCAGTGGAGTATTCGCGGTCTGAGCCGGATCGGAGTCCAGAGCGGCGATAGCCGTCGGAACAAATTCGGTTTTCCACTGCGAAAACGGTGGATAGTTGGAAATGAAGTAACTGCCAACTTCTGTCGTCGCTGCTGTTTCTGTCGTACTCATAATTCAAACACCAATTATCGGGAGAGCCGTTGGAAATGCAGTCAGGTCGCAAAAACGCCCGCTGTGTTGCCAATGTATGCGGAATGGCAAACGATTCCAATCGGATTGTGGGCCGAGCGGAAACATACAGCTTTCTAGCCAGCCCGGGCGGATTCCGCTAATGTGACGCAATTCGCAGGCTGCGGTTTTGGATATGGCCATCCGGATTGCGGTGCCTGGCAAACCGTGACGGAAGTGCCGAATACTCCGCATCCAATGAGTCCGCTGTGTTCATGAGGCATCTCACAAGGTGAAATGGTCAAGTACATGGTCCGAGCTTTTCTCAGGAATTATCTGCCTCGCCACCGTAATCGCGTCAATCAATTCCTGCATCTGATCGGGGTTCCGCTGACGTTTGTGGGAACGCCCTGGACGTTTTTTGCGGGTGCGGTGCCGTGGTGGCCATGCCTCTGTTTCGTGGGTGGCTACCTGTTGCAAATTGCCGGTCATGCCGTTGAGGGCAATGATGCCGGTGAGGTAGTCTTTGTCAAGAAGATGCTTGGAATGCCCTACACTGAATATGGTCCCGGCACCGCATCCTCATGCGATGCCGATGGCAACGACGATATCTCAGCAGGCTAGATAGTTACCGGGCGGGGCCGCGCTTGACAAAAGCGGATCCTGCATCGCTCTGAAGGATGGAACATGGGTGTTCCGACTTCGCAGATGACATCGTTGTCAATGGAACGGCATCTCCTGCCGATCTCCGGCAGTATGTCTTGTGACAATCGAACATGGCAGGGACGGCACATGAAATCAATCGCATCTCGTGACATCGCGATTTGGCTTCGGCAAAGGATCGAAAATTCCGTGCGAGCGCTGCGTCGTCTGCCGAGTCTTCGTCAGAGATTAAGAACACTCTGCTCCATCACAGCGACTGAACTCGGCATTCGGCTGCCGCGACTTGCGATGGTCGCCGCTCTGTCTTCGTCTCTGACACTGTCAGGCTGTTCGATGACACGCAACAAAAGTGCCCGCGAAAGGCACTACGCCGATGACGACAAACCCATCACGTCGTATCGCGATTACAGCACAGCGATCGAACATCCGGCGCTTGAAAACGTCACGGCACGTGCCGTTCAATTGAGTGCCGAACCTAGAAATCTGCAGCGCAATGTGGATGATGAAATCCAGGAGATCACGCTGCACGAACTGATGCTGACGGCACTTTCGCACAACGAAATCATTGAATCCACGGCGCTGGGTGGAGTTGGGTCCAAAGTGGTGCTGACGAATCCGGCTGGCGTCGCGTCGGTTTACGATTCGGCGATTCAGGACACGGGAATTCTGTTTGGCCGCCGCGGGATGGATGCCGCACTGTCTGATTTTGACGCGAGATTGACGTCAAGTCTGACCTATTCCGGCGCAGACACGAGGACGAACGTTGCTGGCCTGCCGCACGCCGCCAACGATGGTGGAGCGTTCAACACGACTTTGTCAAAGGCACTGGCAACAGGTGCTAACGTCGCAGTCTCCAGCGACTGGTCAAACAACTGGTCAAATAGTGCGGCAAACTATTATCCATCTGTGTACCAGGGATCCGTTGGGGCACGCATTACACAACCTCTGCTCGCTGGCAGTGGCGTGGAATTTACACGCATCGCGGGACCAACAAATCCGGCCTTCGGAGCAATTACGGGGGTGAGTCAGGGCGTTGTGATTTCCCGCATCAATCAGGACATCTCACTGGCTGACTTTGAAATCGCCGTTCGCAATGGATTGCGTGATATTGAGAATGCCTATTGGGACCTCTATCTCGCCTACCGTCAATACGATTCCAACGTGACTGCTCACGAAAGCGCCTTTCAGACATGGAGAGAAGCACAGACCAAACTTGAAGTCGGAACCCTGGATGCCACAGACGAACTGCAGGCAAGAGATCGATTGTACGAGACAAAAGCGGCCCTTGAATTGTCCCTCAATCAGTTGTACCAGACTGAATCCGAACTGCGGCGTCTGGTCGGACTCCCGATGAACGACGGTTTCGTGCTTCGCCCGGCGGAAGAACCGATCCTCGCAGAATTGCGACCGGACTGGCAGGCAAGTCTGGTGGATGGACTTACGAATCGTGTGGAACTTCGACGTCAGAAATGGCAGATCAAAAGCTTACAGTTGCAGCTGGACGCAGCACGAAACCTCGTGCGTCCTAACCTGAACGCAGTCGCGGGCTACAATCTTCTTGGCACCGGCAACACCCTGCTGAGCCAGCAAGTGACTGACCCGGTGACCGGCACACCGACAAACAGCGCTGTTGGATCAATGTCACGGGATGATCTGAATTCGTGGACGGTTGGCATGACATTTAATATGCCTCTGGGCCTCCGACAGGCGCGAAGTCAGGCACGCAACTACGAATTGCAGGTGGCGAAGGCGAACGCACTGCTGGCAGCTCAGGAACGCAGTATCGCCCATGACATCGCCAACG
>JBBQSE010000276.1:0-11200 GCA_038214195.1 Planctomycetales bacterium | reverse complement strand
CTACAATTGCCGTACCAGGCGATTTGGTGCCGCCGAGTCCCACTTCATTTCAGCTCTTCACGTACGACTTTAACCAACTTGCCATCTTTCTGAATGCAGGCAATTTAGCACGCTATCGTGGCATCTCGGAAGATGTCATTGATGAAGACTTTGTCGTTCGTCACGTGGATTCGGCACCGTTCTTCGGAGTTCACTTCGACACCTACGACATCAGCGCATTTGGTATCACGCAACGAGTCACTGCGCCAATCCAGTACTTTGTCGCCCAAATGGGCAGTGGCAACGACTCGCTCACGATCATTGATGATGAAGATACGGATATCCTGTACCAGCTTTACGGCGGCGCAGGCAACGACAACATCCAGGTCGATGGTCATGTCGATGCGCAGCTGCATGGCGACGACGGCGACGATATCTTGAACGCTGGCAGCGGCCGGCCGCAAAGTGCGACTCCAACGACCGTTCACGGCGGATTCGGCAACGACAAGATCACGTTTGGTGGAGGTCTCCTGGAGAATATCGCGGCAGGCGAAACGTTCGAGTTGATTCGCGATTCAGCAGCCGACGTGTCATCGGACACACTGCTGATCGATAATTCGAAAGCGAATACCGATTACGGGTACTTTTTTGATCCCGACTATTTTGGTTTCGACTACGCGCTGGAGATTGACGGCGGCAATTCTTCACGGACTGTTCGCTTTTCGAGATATGACGCGATCACCATCAAATCGGGCTCAGGCAACGATCTGTTCGCGAAAGTTCCACCCGCGTTTTCGAAGCTGTACGGAGGCGGAGGCGACGACCTGTTCGATCTGTACTCGGGTCCGAACGGCCTGCCGTTGGGTGGCTCGCCATTCATTCCGGGTGCGTACCCAGAGTTCGAAGTTTTTGGAGGCGACGGCAACGATACTTTGGTCCTCAGCGACTCGCGGTTTAGCGCTCCTGCGAGGCACTTTACCCTCGATCGGGATCCGATTGCTGGCTTTTCCACGCAAATTAAGTGGACGCTCGACGGCACGAACAGCTCCGGGTACTGGATGCAAATGAGCGGTATCGACCTGACGGCCGTCTACCCGACACATGATCCCACGTCAAACCAGGTCATTCAGGTCAATGGATGGGATGGAGGCCGGCTGTTCCTGGAGGCAGGCGAAGTCGATATTGCCGCCGACAATACCGTCATTTTCGACACCGCTATTTCGATCAAGAATACGGCGACAGTCAGGATATTCGACTTAAATCCCCTCGGCGACGCTTCGACGGCCGGCATTGACAACACGGGTCCGTACGTCACTGCGCCAGATGGTCGGCAGATCGACGTATCTGTCGATAGCCGCACGACAAATTTCAAATTCGATGTCAACCATGCGTACTACGATTTGACGCCAGAGCTTCTGGCCCAGCCGTGGAACATTTCGTTCGCTGGCTCGCACGGTGCGACAGTTGAGGTGCTTTCGCCTGGCTATGCATTGCCGGAATATCTCTTGCCGCCCGGATACGTTGCGCCGATCTACAACTACTCACTGGAGTCGGACCGATTGGTGATCAATGGAAAGAGTCTGCTGTTTGACGGCATCCATACGCTGATCGTGGACAGTGGTCACGGTGATGACACGTTCAATATCAACTCGGATGCTCAGGGGACGCAGGTCGAGCTGCACGCCGGCTACGGCAACGACACGATCAACATTGGTCCGAACGTGCGTTTCCTGGCGGGCTGGTCCATTGATGCCGGTCAAGGTTTTGGGGACGTGTTAAACTTCAATTATCAGGCGCTTTCAACGGAAATCGATGTCAATGTTCTGCCCGATAAACTTGTGTTTTTCGACGGCGAGTTCATTGCCGCAATCGCACGTATCGAAACGATCAATCTGAACCTCGGCAGCGGCAACGATCAGGTTGGCATCTACGACGACGAATCGCAAAACGTGTACGTGTACACAAACGGCGGCAATGACTCGATTGAATTGCACAACGCCAACAATATTTACGACGATGGCGAATTCTACGTGCCGAATACAATCTATCTGGATGGCGGAACAGGCTCGAACACATTATTAGTTGACGACCGTGGCCGAGCAACCAACGCTGCCGGCGTGAGCTATGCCATTTACTCGAATCGTCTCATCGAATCGGCGGTCGGGCTCGTCGAGTCGGCCAACGTGATCTACGACAACATCAACGGCGTGACATTCTACGGAAGCAACAATAACAACGTATTCGATATATACGGTATTTCCTCCGATATTGACCCGCTCAAAAAGTTCTTGTTGTACGGAGGAAACGCGACAGATGCTGCCACGATTCGTCTTTTCGACTACGAGGGAACGCCTACGCTCGGAGGCCACCTTGAAATCTCCGGCGGAACTGGGACGGACCAGGTAATTGTTGACGACTCCACCAATCCCGATGGGACTAACTACCAGTTTTACAACCAGTCCAGCCCTGGCACCACGAACGTGAGTGGATTCTACGCCTACGGAGGCGGATTCGGGGTCGATAGCGACGTTGAAAAACTCGACGTTCTCGCTGGCAGCGGAAACGACAACTTTATCATCTTCAGCTATCAGAACTATACCACCGCGCTGTCGATCAAAGCCGGCGAAGGCAACGATAATCTGGCCATCGTGCCTGTGAGCGGAAGCATCTTCAGCAACGTCTCAAAATACGCGAGGTTCTCCTTCGAAGGCGGTGGCGGCACGGATTCCTTCAGCTTGAATAACAGCACCGGCTATGAACCAGCAGTTTACCAGCGTGACGGGGCGCAACTCCTTGCGTTGCCGTTGGCCGGAGGTTACGCCCTGAATATGAACGCCACGCAGTTCGAAAATATGTCGGTGACCGGTGGTGCAAACTTCGATCTGTTCTTTGTCGATGCTCTGTCGAGCGGCGAATCGATTACGTTAAATGGCGGCGGCGGCTTCGACAGCTTCTACGTCGGGCAACATAACCACAATACGCGGGCCATTCAGGGGCAGATTATACTTGACGCCGGCATTGGCGGGGGAAATCTGTTTGTCGATGACAGTGCCAACATGACGGGCGATAAGGTGCATATCGACTCGGGAGTCGATGGATTGCTGGGAAGCGCCCCTGGCGACACGCTGTTTGGTCCCGGTGGCTCACTGCAGTTCCATAACCTGACGGACGATCCGAGCAGCGGCGCAGGTACGACGTTGACCCTCGGCAGCGGTGCCGACACGATTTATGCAGCGCCGCAACTCGCGACCACATTGACGATCGCCGGCGGTGCTCCGACCACCGCCGTCGGGGACAGACTCTTCCTCGCACTGGCCGGAGTTCAGAATCCTAACAAGCTGACTTTCGGAACGGGCGCGGGCAGGCTCATCAGTGACAATCGCAAAAACGTGAACTGGACGGGCATCGAAGGCCTGGATCTCAACTATATCGCGCCGGCCAGTTTCAATGTCACGAACACGCTGGACAGTGGTCCTGGTTCGCTGCGGCAGGCGATTCTGAATGCCAATGCGGCTCAGAACGTTGGTGGTCCGGACGTAATTCGCTTTGCTATTCCGGGTATTGGCGCTCACACGATTCGCCCGCTTTCGCCACTGCCAGGCATCACCGACCCGGTCGTGCTGGATGCGACAACGCAGCCCGGCTATGCGGGTAAGCCAGTCATTGAGCTGGACGGAAGCCTTGCGGGAGGAAGCAACGGCCTGGTCATTTCGTCCGGCAGCACCACTGTCCGAGGGCTGGCGATCAATCGTTTCGTTGCAGGCGCAAATGCCGCCATCTGGTTGTCTGGTCCCGGTGGCAACGTGATCCAGAGCAACTACATTGGTACGAATCTGGCTGGCGATGCCATTTTTCCGTTACTTTCGCAGAGTAGTTATGGGATTGTCGTATTTGGCAGCGACGGAAACGTGATTGGCAACGATGGTGACGGGGTACACGACTCGATCGAGGGCAACGTCATCTCCGGGAACAACACCGCCGGCGTGCTGATTGAGACCGGGCAGCCGGGACAATTGCCCGACAATAACGTGATCGCCGGCAACCGCATCGGCACCAGCGCCGACGGGAACTCGGCACTCGGCAACGGCCGCATGGGCGTCTTTGTTCTCAGCAGCGGCACGGGAAATCGTATCGGGACCAACTCCGACGGAGTCTCGGACACAGTCGAACGCAACCTCGTCTCCGGCAACCCCGAAGCAGGCATCTATCTCGGCGGATCCGGTTTTGTCGTCGCGGGAAATTTCGTTGGCACCAATGCCGCTGGAACGGCAGCGCTGCCGAATGGCAATGGCGTTCGAATTGAATTTGCCGAAAACCACCTTGTGGGCGGCACAGTCACCGGAGCAGGAAATCTGATCGCTTACAACAACTACGTTGGCGTATCGATTGCCAATGGCACACGCAACTCGGTTCTCGGCAATTCGATCTTTGGCAATGGCAGCATCGGCATTGATTTGAATGCCATCGGCGATCCTGTCAACCGCGTGACACTCAACGATCCGTCCGACGCTGACAGCGGACCAAACAATCTGCAGAACTTCCCATTGCTCACGACAGCATTTTCGAACGCGAGTACGACGCAGACAGTGGTCACAGGCACGCTGCCGAGCACCCGTCTTTCGACGTTTCGAATTGAATTCTTCGTCAACGATGTGACAGACCCTTCGGGATATGGGGAAGGCCAGCGGTATCTTGGCACAATCAATGCGACGACAGACGCCAATGGTCGCGCGAGTTTCGTTGCCACATTCCCGACTCTGATACTGCCGGGTCAGTTCATCACTGCGACGGCAACTGATGCGTCTGGCAATACATCGGAATTCGGGCCGAACGTACAGGTCGTGGCGGCATCCACTTTGACGAACGTCTTCCTGTACAACGTCCCTTCGATTGCTCAGACGATCGTGGTCACGTCACCGATCGGAACGACAATCACCGCGTCGGCAACCACAAATCCGGGTGTCACGCTGCCTGGCGGAGTCTTGTTCCCGTTCGGGTTCCTGGACTTCACGGTCAGCGGCCTGGTGCCAGGCGCTGCTGCCGACGTCACGATCACCGGGCTGAACATTGGCCAGGTCACAGACTATTTCAAATACGGCGCGACTCCGGCCAGTCGCACGGCACACTGGTACAATTTCCGTTTTAACGAGGCGACTGACAGTGACAGCGCCGTTGGCACAGGGATGCAGATTGTCAATGGCAGTGTCGTCCTGCATCTGATCGACGGCAAACGTGGTGATGACGACCTGGCGGCGAACGGAATCATCGTGGATATCGGCGGGCCGGTTTTCAATCGTCCGCCTGTGGCCGGTAACGATGTGGCCCTCACGAATAAGAATACCGCCGCGACGATCAACGTCCTGGCCAATGACAGTGATTCGGACGGGACACTCAAGCCGACAAGCGTGACCATCGTCACAGCCGCTGGCCACGGCACCACCAAGGTCAACGCAACCACCGGCGTGGTTACCTATACGCCGGCCGCCAACTACACCGGGACCGACAGTTTCACCTATCAGGTGAAGGACAACCTGGGAGCTATCTCGAATGTGGCCACGGTTTCGCTCTTGATCGACACACCGCCGGTCGCAGTCAACGATACGGCAGGCACGATCAAAAACGCTACCGTCGTGATCAATGTGCTGAGCAACGATCGAGACTCCGATGGGACGATCAACGCGACCACTGTGACGATCGTTGGCCCGGTCAGTCACGGCACGACGAACGTTAACGTGACTACCGGCGCGATCACTTACACTCCGACCGCCAACTACATCGGCACCGACAGTTTCACATACAAAGTGAAGGACAACCTTGGGGTTTACTCCAATGTGGCGACAGTGGCGATCAACGTGATTCCAACTGGCTCGATTAGTGGCAAAGAGTATCTGGACGTGACCGGCAACGGTCTGACGGCCGACGATCTGCCGCTTTCCGGTGTCAAAGTTTATCTCGACACGAATAACAACGGTGCGTGGAATACCGGTGAGCCATCGCGCACGACGCTCGCGGATGGCACCTATGTGTTCACCGATTTGACCGCAGGCTGCTACAAGGTTCGGCAAGTCACGCCGACCGGATGCATTCGCACCGCGCCGGCAACGGCCGACTTCTATTCCGTCACCCTGACAGCAGGACAGAATTCCGTCGGCGGCAATTTCTCCAATGCGGCACTTGGCAATCTGAATGTGCTGTCCAATATCGTCTACGTGATCAACGGCACGACACCGGTGAGCAATCTGCGCGGCAGCACGAAGGAAGGGGACACCGTGCAGGTCTCATTCACGGTCGTTGCCGGATCGGTGCCACAGCGGTTGACACTGGTCAGCTACACGGCTCCCGGATCGGCATTTGACGCCAACACAGCTGCCCAGCAGAAGATCTTCGACACCGACACGGGTGTTTTCGGACCAGGCACCTACACATTGACCGTCTCGAATCCGCATAGTTATTTCCAGGTGGATTTCGTCGGCGGCTATGCGATCGATCGCCTGGGACCGGCCAACAGCAACATCTTCTATTCTCCCCAGAATCGGCTCTTCAGTGCCGACAATGGTGGCACACACAAAGTTCTGACTTCGCCCGCGTCGTTGACCGGCACTGTGTATCGGGATGCCAACAATGACGGCGTGATCAATGCGGGCGAACGACCAATTGCCAGAGTTACCGTGACGGCGACCGCTGGTGCGACGACTCAAACCGTCGTGACGGATATGTACGGTGTCTACACATTCGATAATCTGCCTGCCGGCACTTACACGATTACGGAAACTCAGCCGGGCGATTTTACCGATGGAAAAGACACGCCTGGTAACAAAGGTGGCACGGTTTCGAACGACAAATTCAGCGGGATCACTCTTGCCGCCGGAGCGTCCGGAACGGGTTACAACTTCGGCGAACAACAGACTGTGGGCTCCGCCGTCGCCGGCAACCAGACACAGTCCATTGCCTGGTGGAATGGCAGCACTGGTCAGGCTTTGATCAACGCTCTCAATGGCGGACCGACCGCTACGAACCTTGGCAACTGGCTCGCGACAACCTACTGCAATCTATACGGGGCAACTGCCGGAATCGCGAATAATCTGACGGGCAAAACAAATACTCAGGTCGCTGCCTTCTATCAGTCACGGTTTGCCAATGTGGCCAGAATGCCAGAAGCGGAGACCTTAGCCCTGGCATTGGCGGCCTACGTGACGAACAAAGGGCTGGCTGGCATGACAGCGGCTTCGGCGACTTATGGATTTGCGGTATCGACGACCGGACTTGGAGCAAGCACCGTCAATATTGGTGTCAATGGCGCGGCCTTTGGTATCAACAACAATTCCGTGCTCTCGATCAGTGAACTGCTGTCGCGAGCCAACAGTCGTGCTTGCCAGGGCATTCTGTGGGACAGCAATGGCGATCAACTTTTGGATTCTGCCGAAATTGTTCTTCGATCCCAATACTGGTCTCTTTTCGAAACGGTCAATAGCCTCTGATCTGCAAGTGTCCGTCGCACGGCCCCGCCTGGGGGTTACGAAGAAATGATGGCGATGCTTCGGGTGTAGCCCGGATGGATTTCTGAATACATCCCGAGGCAACTTTGTCTGCTGCTCCAGCGGTGGCGGACAACCCGAATTGTTTCACCGATTCTACGCTAACCAGCATCGTTGATACACAGTTCATCGGGCAGTGACTGGAGCGAATGGTCACGGTATTCGCGCAACCGGAAAGCTTGTTCACATGGCAGAACGCAACGGAACCAATCAAACTGATCCGCACCGGGGGAGCAGGTGCGAAAGTACGCCGTGTTTGTGTACACTGTCTCTCTCGGTTGCAACATCCGCGAGACGCCAAGAAATCCCCTGCCTCAATACACGGACCCTTCAAAGCCATGCATCCCACCCGCTTTCTGATCGCTGTATCTGTTATCGTGTTCGCCAGTTTCGCTGAATCCGGGGAGCCCGATCGGGGCTGGCCTCACTGGCGTGGACCACAAGACAGCGGCAGCACGGAAACCGGGACGTATCCGGTCAAATTCGACGCAGAACACACCCTGTGGCGCGCCTCGCTGCCGGGCAAAGGCTGTTCAACACCCATCGTACTGGATCAAACCATTTATCTCACCGCTCCTGTCGGAGGCGATGATGCGTTGCTGGCATTTGACTGGTCCGGCAAGCAGCGCTGGCAGGCGAAATTTGGTCCGGAGAACGCGGGCAAGCATCGCAACGGATCGGGCAGCAATGCTTCTCCCGTCACCGATGGCAATGGCGTCTTCGTCTACTTTAAGAGCGGCACGCTGGCGGCCGTCGATACGGACGGCTCGATACGATGGCAAACGAATCTCGTGGAGCGATTCGGTAACGACACGCTCTACTGGGATCACGGAACGTCGCCGGTTCTCACGGAAAAGCATGTTGTCATGGCTCGCATGCACAACGGAGAATCATGGCTCGCCGCGTTTGACAAAACCACGGGTGAGATGGCCTGGAAGGTCGCTCGCAATTTCGAAACACCGCAGGAAGGCGATCACGGCTACGCCACGCCGCTTGTCATTCAGCACGATGGCCGGGAAGCACTGCTTGTTTGGGGAGCCCAGCATCTGACGATGCACGATTCCGCCGACGGCAAGGTCGTTTGGTCGTGCGGAGACTTCAATCCGGACGCCGAAAAACTCTGGCCCTCGATTTCCACACCGGTGATCGTCGGCGACATGGCGGTCCTTGCGTTTGGCCGCAATGACCGCGGCAAACCACGATTGCACGGAATCAGACTCACTGGGAGCGGCGACGTGACGGCAACAAATCATGTCTGGAAACGAGACGACGTTGGCACCTTCGTTCCCAGTCCCGTGGCTTACAAAGGACGCGTGTATCTCGTTCGGGACGGTGGCGAAGTTGAGTGCGTCAATCCGGAAACCGGTGCCACGATCTGGAGCGATGCGTTCCCAAAGCATCGATCCAACTACTACGCATCTCCACTGATCGCGGATGGAAAACTCTACGCTCCCCGCGAAGACGGTGTCGTATTCGTCGCGAACGTGGCCGACGATAAGTTCGAACTGCTTTCCGAAAACAACATGAAAGAATCTGTCATTGGATCTCCCGTGGCCGTGTTGAATCGCATCTTCCTCCGCGGCGAACAACACCTGTTTTGTGTGACCTCGTCGCCATAAGCTGTCTGCGGCGATCAAATCAATTTCCGGCGTGCAGGCCAATCACGGGCAAAGTTGGACTGTTCAGGATAAGCCAGTGATGCTGATACGCGTTGGTTACAAGGTCGAATTTGAATTTGAAAAGGCCGCGACTGTATTGTGCCTTGGGTCAATCCATCCCTGCATGGCGACGCGCATTCGCAAACCCGAGTCGTTGCTCGTTTCGCCAGCAGTACCGGTGACCGAGTTTTTGGATACATACGGGAATCGGTGCTCCAGGATGGTGGTGCCGGCGGGACGGGTGGCTCTGAAGAATGATGCCATCGTTGAGGGTTCCGAGGTTGTAAAAGAATTGCCGTGAGGCAGGTTTGCAAACCTGCCCCACGATAAATTCACAGCCTCTCCGAGCCTGTCGCTTGCGCGCCAGATTCGCACAGCTGCACAGTGATTGCGTGCATATTGTCGCGCGGTGTGCGGACGTCTGCGGAGAACCGACGGGATTGCCAGAAATGGTTTTCAGCACAGAGTTTCCGGCGAAATCCGCAGCCCTCAACAGCCTGCGAAAAGTCAATCGGCGTGTGCCACGAAGTGCGATTCACAACAGCATGTGTCACATTCCTGCGGTTTGGCATGAGCGATGCTTAGGGGATCGGACAGAGCGATTTCACATCTCGTGACGGGGAAGCCCCAGTCGCGATCCTCGGGCAATGGTACTTCTGGTCCACGGTTTTCTAAATGGCATCAATCATGCGCTTTGCGACTCCCTGTGGGCTGCTGATCTTGTTGGCTGCGACCGGTTGCCAGCGAGCCGAGCCCGTTCAGTGGCAATCTAGTGAACAGGTACAAAAACTGTCGCCCGAATTGGCAACTCAGGTGGCAATATCGGTGCAAAAATATTCAGGAACAGTTCTGCTGCCGAAGCTGCTGACCGATCCGGCACCAAAGTCTGATCAACTGGCGTTCGCGCGGGAATTGCATCTGAAGCACGGCCAGGAGGTCTACATGAAACGCTGCGTGCAGTGTCACGGCGTTTCCGGTGATGGCAACGGGCCAGTGGCCACCAGTCTGTATCCTCGTCCAAGAGACTACCGTCGCGGCATTTTTAAGTTCACAACAACGGGCTACGGCAACCGGCCCCGGCGAGAAGATCTTGTTGCCACGCTGTATCGGGGAATTACCGGTACTTCCATGCCATCGTTCCGACTGCTCCCCAAAAAAGATATTCAGGCTGTGGTCGATTACGTGCTCGTACTCTCGCAGCGGGGCGAGCTGGAGTTTCAGCTTGCCAGTGAGGCTGAAGCGGCGGAAGAACTGGTCGAAGAGGATCTCCCGGACACGGTCGAATTCGTCGGGGACAACTGGAAAACGGCTGCTGTGTCACTGACGCAACCGCTGACGCCACAACCGGAACTCACACTGGAAATGGTCGCGCTCGGACGGGAGGCGTTTCTAAAGCCGGAAATCGGCTGCAACAAATGCCACGGCGATGATGGTCGCGGTCATACAAAAGACAACATCGGGAAAGACGCCTGGGGACACGCGACTCGCGCTGCCGACCTGACATCCGGGATGCTGCACGGCGGGCAGGAGCCGATCGACATTTATCGTCGTATTTTGAACGGGATCAATGGAACGCCAATGCCAGCGTTCAAAAATACACTGCAAGACCAGCCGGAGACCATCTGGAATCTGGTGAGTTATGTGTTGAGTGTCTCCAATCGCCGTCGTGAAGGCACCTCGGTTTCGGCAGGATTGATCAAACCTTACGGCGATCCCGCACCAGAAATCCTCGAATAGACTGACTGTTCCTGTTTGATGTTACGCGTATGCCGAAAACTGTGAGCTTCCCCGATGCCCGACTCTGTGTCTCATGTACAAAAACAACAAGAGCTGCAATCCCTGAAAGATCAGGTTGCCGCTTTGGAAAGCGAGTTGGCTGGCGTTCAGGTTCCACCTGACTGGAGCCCACCCACGTTTTACGTCACGTACTACGCAACCGTGGGTTTCGTGCTCGGTGGCGTTGCGGCAATGGTCAGCCTGATGTTCAACGTCATCGGATCGACCGTCGCCGGAAAACATCCGCTCGAA
>JBBQSE010000275.1:0-11238 GCA_038214195.1 Planctomycetales bacterium | reverse complement strand
TCCTCCGGGTTTGTTTTGGTGGGGGGCCGTACCCTCCTATACGTTTCCGCCCCACAACTCGCTGTGTCGCGGCCCCCCCCCACTACTGACGACCCTAATGTTTGGCTGTGACAAAACGCTGGCCGTTAAACGAAGAAACTTATGCATGGGTGCTTATCCCGATGAGTTGCGTCGAGACGAATAACAACCCAGAACAACACGAAACGTCGCCAGAGAGAGAAATCGTGTTGCTCCGCATCGTAGTTCGTCCACTTCACTTACATGCCGACCCGGAACAGCGATGCGAACAGGTCAAAGACATTTTCCAATGAATCGAAAGCCAAACGAGACTTATTGATTCAACCAATTGCTCTCAACGTGATGCGAATGCGTATCCTCAAGACTTCTGGACTTCGAGCGACTGTAAATCCTCTAATTCAGGCTGTATGATTGCATCGTAATTCCATTATCACCAGAATCAAGGATTCACCTGTGAACATGCCCGTCACGACAACCTTCACGATTGAGGGCTTTCGCATCAAGGAATACAAGGGCATTGTGCGGGGCATTACTGTTCGATCTCCGACGATCGTCCAGGGTTTCTTGGGCGGACTCAAGAATATCATCGGAGGCACGATTGGTGCCTACACGGAAATGTGCGAACAGGCGCGGCAGCAAGCCTATGACCTGCTCATTCAGCATGCGCGTGCAGTTGGAGCCAATGCGATTGTCGGCCTGCGCTATGATGCGTCGGAAGTCGTGAGTAAGGGGTCAGCAACAGAGGTGCTCTGCTACGGGACGGCCGTCGTCATTGAACCTGAGAAGTGACGTGTGAATCCCGGCGACAAACAATTTCGCGGAAGGACGCCCAGACATCGCTGTGATGTTCGGCAAGATCGATTGCTGTCACGGATTCTTCGACTCATTCTTCTACGAACCCCTGCTCGTAAACACAAACCCATCCCGTGCGGCATCGATGACGATTGTGTCGCCCGGTGAATAGCGGCCCGCCAGAAGTTCGTTGGCGAGGGAGTTCTGTAGACGCTGCTGGATGACGCGTTTCAAAGGTCGCGCCCCATAGAGCGGGTCGTAGCCTTCGTTGGCGAGCAGGGTCTTGGCGTCGTCGCTGACTTCCAGTTTGTAACCATTCTTTTCGAGTTGATCGTTGAGACGGTGAAGCTGCAGATCCACGATCTCACGGATTTCACTGCGGCCTAGAGGATGAAAGACGATGACTTCATCGACACGGTTCAGGAATTCAGGCAGAAACTCGCGCTGCAGGGCTTCCATGACTTTGTTGTAAACTTCCTTTTCGTCAGCCTTCCCGGACATTTCCTGAATCATGTGGCTGCCGATGTTGGACGTCATCACGATGATAGTGTTGGTGAAATTGACCGTGCGGCCTTGACTGTCGGTCAGGCGGCCATCGTCCAGCATCTGGAGCAGGATGTTGAACACATCGCGATGCGCCTTCTCAATTTCGTCGAGTAGAATCACGCAGTACGGATTGCGCCGCACGGCTTCGGTGAGTCTTCCACCTTCTTCGTAACCGACATATCCCGGAGGCGCGCCGATCAGGCGGGCGACGCTGTGGCGTTCCATGAATTCGCTCATGTCGATCCTCACCATGTTGCGTTCATCATCGAACATGAAGTTGGCGAGTGCCTTGCAAAGCTCCGTCTTTCCCACACCTGTGGGGCCGAGAAACATGAACGAACCGATCGGGCGATTGGCGTCTCCCATGCCTGAGCGGGCTCGGCGAACAGCGTTCGAGACGGCCTCCACGGCTTCATGCTGGTTGATCATCCGTTTGTGGATTTCGTCTTCCATCCGCAGCAGCTTTTCACGTTCGCCCTGCATCATGCGGGAGACAGGGATGTTGGTCCACAGACTCACAACGGACGCGATGTCTTCGTCGGTGACTTCTTCACGCAGCAGGCGATTTTCGGTATTTTTATTCAACTCCGCTGACTTCGCTTCCATTTCCTGCAGCTGCTTCTCCGCGTTTTTCAGCTGTTGCTCGGCCTGCTGAGCGATCAGGAAGTCTTCGTTGAGCAGCGTCTGCTGGGCTTTTGCAAACGCCTGCTGAAAGCCAGTTCGCAACCGTTCGATCTCGTCTCTAAGCGGCTTTAGTCCGGAAATCGCGGCTTTTTCGGCTTCCCAGCGGGCCTTGAGCGCGCTGGTCGTTTCTTCGCGTTCTGCGATCAGACGTTTCAGTTCCTGCAGTCGTTCGCGGCTGTCTTCACTGGTCTCCTTTTCCAGCGCAGCGGCTTCAATTTGCATGCGGGTCAGCTGACGAGTGGCTTCGTCGATTTCCGCAGGCATCGAATCAATTTCCATCCGCAGGCGGCTGCCCGCTTCGTCCACAAGGTCGATGGCTTTGTCCGGAAGGAATCGGTCACTGATGTATCGATCCGACAGCGTCGCGGCCGCGATGATCGCGTCGTCGGTGATTCGAATGCCGTGATGGCTTTCGTAGCGGTCCTTCAGACCTCGGAGAATCGAGATCGTGTCTTCGACCGTAGGCTCCTGCACGATCACCGGCTGGAAGCGGCGTTCGAGGGCCGGATCTTTTTCGATATGCTTCCGATATTCATCCAGCGTTGTGGCACCGACACAATGCAGATCGCCGCGGGCCAGGGCTGGCTTCAGCAGGTTCGAGGCATCCATCGCGCCTTCCGCGTTACCCGCACCGACGACGGTGTGCAGTTCGTCGATGAACATGATGATTTGGCCTTCCGATTGTTGCACTTCCTTCAGCACGGCCTTCAGACGGTCTTCGAACTCACCACGATATTTCGCTCCGGCCACCAGTGCGCCCATGTCGAGCGCAAAGACCTTTTTGTTCTTCAGGTTTTGCGGCACGTCGCCAAGCACGATCCGGTGCGCGAGGCCTTCGACAATCGCCGTCTTGCCGACACCCGGTTCACCGATCAATACGGGATTGTTTTTGCGACGGCGTGAAAGCACCTGGATGACGCGGCGGATTTCTGTGTCCCGACCGATGACCGGATCAACTTTTCCCTGCCGGGCCAGTTCGACAAGATCCTTGCCATATTTTTCGAGTGCCTGAAACTTGTCTTCCGGATTCTGATCCTGCACTTTTTGTCCTCCTCGGATTGTCTTGACGGCTTCGAGCAAATCTTTTTCTTCAACGGCATTGAGTGCCAGAATACGTTTCGCCTGATCTTCAACCTGAGTCAAGGCGATCAGTAAATGTTCGGTGGATGTGTATTCGTCGCCCATCGAATCCGCTTGCTTCTTCGCGGCGTTGAGCACTTTCATGGCTTCCGGACCAGCGTTGATGCCCTCGTCTGAAGATGACGAAGATTGCGGCAATCGATCGATTTCGCCATCGACCATTCGCTCCAACTGCGGAATCTTGACGCTCATCTTCTGAAGGAGCGCGGTCATCAGCCCGCCTTCCTCATCGAGCAGCGCTTTCAACAAATGCAGCGGTCGCAGGAAACGATGCTGTTTCTTTTCCGCAAGTTCCTGCGCCCGCTGGATGGCTTCTGAGGCCTTGACAGTCAGTTTTCGAGGATCGAATGCCATGAATGATGACTCCGTGAATTGGGTCCGCACTCAGTCGCGGACTAATCGACTTGCACAGTTTTAGAGTGGAATATGTGACGACTTGTCACACTCTGGCTTCGCTGTGCGGCTTTTCAGCTGAAAGCAGTTTCCGTGCCTGTCAAAATTATGGCTGCAAATCGTGCTAAATCGCGGCGCAGACAACTTTTTCGGCAGGCCCGGACTTATGAAGGCTTGAACCCTGCAGTTTTGGCAGAGATGCAAATGGCTGTCGAGTTGACTGCCGTTGCCGTTTCGGCGATGGTGTTGATGCCCCACGACCCTTTGAGCCGCAGACACTACTGCCCATCTTTGAACTCTGAAATTAGAGAATACGAGAATCATGATCCGACGACGCCTTGGTGATACGGGACTCAACGTCACGCAGTTGGGATATGGCAGCATGGGGCTTCGCGGGCCGAAAACGTGGGGGGTGCGTGTTGTCAGTGATGAAGCGGCCGATGTGTTTTTGAACGCGGTCCTTGATGCAGGCATCAATTTCATCGACACGGCACCGGACTATGGAGCCAGCGAAGAACGGATCGGTCGCTTCATCGGTTCACGGCGGAAGGAATTCATTCTGGCGACGAAATGTGGTTGTGCGTACCGTCAGTGCGATGACCATCTGGAACTGGATCACGTCTGGAAGACCGATGTGATCCGGAAGAATTTGGAGACCAGTTTGCAGCGGCTGAAAACGGATGTCATCGACATCCTGCAATTTCACGGCGGTGACGCTGAGACGCTGCAGCGCGAAGGACTCATCGAACTGCTGCTGAGCTTTCGCGAGGCCGGGCTGGTTCGGTTTATCGGAGTCTCCAGCAGTTTGCCGAATCTGCCGGCGCTGATTGATCTTGAGGTGTTTGACACATTTCAGATTCCGTATTCATGTCTCGCCCCGCAGCATCATGAACTGATGGCTCGGGCAGCAGCAACAGGAGCTGGCATCATCGTTCGTGGCGGAATTGCTCAGGGTGGACCGGAAGCGGAAATTCAGCGGCCCGCATTGAACGATGTCTGGAATCAGGCAAAGCTCGATGAACTCTTGCCCGCCGGGACGACTCGCGCTGAATTGATTCTGCGGCACACGTTGTCTCATCGACACTGCCACACAACGATCGTTGGCACCTGTAATCAACAGCATTTGGCGGACAACATGGCGGCTGCTGCGGCTGGGCCGTTACCGGACCAATTGCGCCGACAGATCGATGCTCGGGTGGTTGCCGTTCTGGCGAACGTGGTTAAGTGATCAGACGCGCCTGGACACTGATTCGATGATCTGGCGAATCAATTCCTGATAGCTCATGCCGACCTTGGTGGCGATCATTGGCAAGTCCGAGTGTTCGGGATGCAGGCCGGCAAGCGGATTGGCTTCGATGAAATTCGGGCGACGGTTGCCGTCTGATCGGAGATCAATTCTGCCGGCGTCTCGCCCGTTTAGTTCGCGCCAGGCAACCAGCGCAATGCGTTCCGCGTCGGCGACTTCCGGGTCGTTGTCGGGGCGCACAAGATCGTACCGGACAAGTTCTTCACAACGTTCTTTGTTGACGTATGAATACGCGCCCGGTTCAGCATCGGAAAGCAGCACGATTTCAAGCGTGCCGAGGACTCGGGCTTCTGCTCCCGTGCCAAGGATGCCAACGGTGAATTCGCGGCCGCTGAGGTAGGTTTCAACCAGCACGGGTTGTCGAAATTTTTTCAAGAGCGATTCACAAACCTGCCGCAATTCCTCCACAGATGAAATACAGGACGCGGGAGTCACGCCTTTTCCGGTCCCTTCCGCAATCGGCTTGGCAAAGAGCGGAAACGGAAGATCGATATTCGTCAGATCAGCCAGTGATTCCACGACGGCAAACTGCGGAGTCGGCATTCCACATTTTTCGACGAGCGTTTTGGTGAGTCCCTTGTGCAGGCAAATCGACATTGCGACCGGGTCGCCGAACGTGCAGGGAATTGCATACGCTTCCAACAACGCGGGAACCTGCGCCTCACGGGCAATCCCATGCATCCCTTCACAGATATTGAAGACCAGATCCCAGCGGTCGCCCGCAGCAAGCCGACCTACCAGTTGTCGAATATGCCCAATCCGGTCGGTCTGGTGTCCCAGCGACAGAATTGCATTTTCGAGCGAATCGATGGTGTCGGCCCGGTCGAATTCTGCCGTTGCTTCTTCGTCGTAGCCTTCGGCCAGGTAAACTTCACGAAGGTCGTAGGTAAGCCCAATCTTCATGCCACTGAACCCGCAGAAACAACGCTGGCGTCCTCTTCTTCCTGCAACTCCGCATATAACTGCGCTCGGTAGCGTTCCGCTTCGTCGCGATTCATTTCCAGGACCTGCAGCAGTTGCTGGCCCGGTTTGAGCAATTCTACGGGACATCCGCCAGCGGGATCGTCTTTCAGGCCGTCGGCAGTGTAGTCAAACGGGTATAGGCGACAAATGAGTGGCCTGACTGTCGCGGTCAGCACGCAGCCCTGTGGCCCAAGAAAATGACAGTCACCACCGGGTTGCTGTTTGAGAACACGTCGCGTTCCATCATCTCGAAACACTTGTCGGTGCCAGACCGGGTCTTCTTCGGTCTGGTCATACGCTGGATTCGCGGCACTGCGATACTCTGTAAAATTCGAAGTGCCAATGGCACTAGCGATCCGGCTGACATCTCCAAGGGTGACAAAGATATCCGTGTGCTGACAACACGTTTTTTGATGTTTGGCGCAACGAGCGCACAGGAATTCTTCGGACACAAAATGGATTCCCAAGAGGGTAATGTGATGAATCTGTACTTCACGCGGTGCGGATTGATATCCTTGTTCCGAGGCTCCTGCCTCGGAACACACTGCTCCCGAGGCTCCTGCCTCGCGAGCTTGTCACTGGAGGCAGGAGCCTCCAGTGCAGTGCGTTCCAGGGCTGGAGCCCTGGAACGAGAATTGACAGCCTCATTCCAAGCCGTGTGGAGTATAACTCCAGGTCAGCCCCTTAGAGGATTGTGTCCTAATCCAATCCAAGCGGATCCGGATACCGGAACGTTTTGCCTTCGAAGTTTTGCAAGAGCAAATCGTCCCCATCCCGACCAATGATACTATTCGGCTGCAACGGAATTTTTCCGCCGCCGCCGGGAGCATCGATGACGAATGTTGGCACCGCGTAGCCTGTCGTGAAACCTCGCAGCCCCTGAATGATTTCCAGACCCTTGGAAACGGGTGTCCGAAAATGCGACGAACCGCTAATGGGATCGCACTGATACAGGTAATACGGGCGAACTCGCATCAGCAGCAGCTTGTGAACAAGTTCCTTCATGATCGCGACTTCGTCATTGACTCCCTTGAGCAGCACGGTCTGTGAGCCCAGTGGAATGCCAGCATCGATCAATCGCTCGCAGGCCTGCTTCGCTTCCACCGTGCATTCTTCCGGATGCAGAAAGTGGACACTCATCCAGATCGGATGATACTTTCGCAGCATGGCAACAAGCTCCGGCGTGATGCGTTGAGGCAGCACGGCGGGCATTTTTGTGCCAATACGAATGAACTCGATGTGTGGAATCGCACGCAGGCGTCCAATAATCCAGTCGAGTTTTTCGTCGCTGAGCGCCAGCGGATCGCCGCCGGAAATCAGCACGTCGCGAACCTGAGTCGCCTCTTCCAGGTAATGAAAGATAGCTTCCAGACGCTGCACGTTTGGCTGGATTTCTCCATGCCCCACGACACGCGATCGCGTGCAATAGCGGCAGTAGGTCGAACAGAAATCCAACGGCAGCAGGAGAACTCGATCCGGGTAGCGATGTACCAGGCCCGGAACCGGACTGTGTCCGTCTTCACCCAGCGGATCATCTGCTTCGCCCGGCGTGCGGACGAATTCACGCGTCGTCGGGACGACCGTTTTTCGCAACGCCTGCAGCGGATTTTCAGGATCCAGCAGGCTCATGTAGTAGGGCGTAACAGCCGTGGGCAGCATTGTGCCGCCGTCGGACAGGACATCGCGTTCCTCAGTGGAAAGTTCGAGAATTCGCTCGAACTGCTCCAGCGTCTTGATGCGATGACGGGATTGCCAGCGCCAGTCGTCCCAATCTTCGTTGGTGGCGTCCGGGTAAAAGCGTTCCCGGAACTGGACTGTTAGAGGATTCTCTTTGCGCGGCTGAGCTTCGATGTGATGTCCCGCGTCGTAGTGGACACCATTGCGTTCAGAAGCTGAATGCGTCGGCGATTTTTCCGCAACGGCATGGCCATTGGAAGGACGCTGGAGGGTGGAGCTTGTCGGCGGAGGAGCGTTTCGGACGAGGTCTAGCACCGACAATGTGGCAGGTTTTCGTTTTTTCAGTTCGATAGCAGATCCATCTGCGACTTCCAGAACAGCGAGCCGTCCTGAATTTTCTGAGATTCCCGGAGGGTCATCATGTTCCGGGCCGACGGAAGGAGGTTCTGCACACTCCCCGCCGAACGACGATTCGTCCATTGAGAAAAATCTCCGCGAGATGCGTCGCTCAGCACACTTTGGACCGTGAAGGTCTCAGCCGGGTTGACCGGGTTTCCTGAGACAAAACGGGGTTGCCGAATCCCGATGGCTGTTACGGAGCCCGTTCTCCAAATCGAACGTGTTTGTTCTGCGGAGAGCAAAATCAGGGCTGCGAACGTTGTCAGTCATTCGAACAAATGGCGTGCGTGGCCGACGCATGAATTTCGAAGTCGGCAGACTCGACTCAGCGCCGGCCGACTCCATCCCGGGCTGATGATCAAACAAATTGATAGCGAGTCTCTTCCCGTTTCTGTCGCTCTTTCAGCAACAGAAGCGGGGGCGAGGGAGTGATGCCAACAGGCCAAATCCCTCCGCACCTCCACAATTGAGTTTTGCGAATCTCTTGACTGTTGGCTGAGTGACGAATTTGCGGTTCGGCAATCTGCGGAAACAGTCGGTGACAGTTCACTGCAACATGCAATTCAATCTCACCGCGCGGCGTTATAACTCTCATGCGTTTCAAATCAATAGATCAGTCGGCGCTCTTTCCTGAAATCTGCAGAAATTTACCAGATGACCGCCGTCAGCCCGATGACTCCGGCAAATATGGCTGCCACCCAGAACGCTCTGACGATTTTCTGCTCGCCGACGCCTTGAAAAACAAAATGATTGTGAAGCGGACTGCACAACAGAATTCGCCGTCGCGTTCGACGGTACCACGCCACTTGAACCAGAACGCTCAGGGTTTCCGCGACGAAGACCATGCTCAGGATTGCAAGAAACAGTTCATGGCCCGTCGCAAGTGCCACGATCGCCAGTAACCCGCCGATCGGAAGCGATCCAGTGTCTCCCATGAACACCTGAGCAGGATGTCTGTTCCACCAAAGAAATCCCAGCGTACTGCCAGCCAGAGCCGCACAGCTGACAACGGCAACGTGACGGTTGGCATCATCCACGACGACTGCCGTTCCACAGGCAATTGTTTCAGCCAGAAACAGCGCAGTGATCGCCGAACATCCTGTTGCAAGGCCATCAAGTCCATCCGTGAGATTAACGGCATTCGACGAAGCGACGATCACGAACGCTGCCCAGGGAATCCAGAACAATCCAGGCTCAAAGGTTCGTGTCGTCCACGGAATGATCAGACTTGTATTGCCCGAACGTGATCTCAGAATCAGGATCGCTACCGCTGCCAAAATCGCAATCACCCACTGCGACAGGAATTTCTGGCCGACGGTGAGTCCCTTTTTTGATGTTCGCTGCTTGATCCAGTCGTCCGCGCCTCCAATCAGCATTAGAGCCAGCATCGTTACGCACGACACCCAAACGAGTGCTGAGGAAACGTCGGCAAAAATCAAAAGCGATACCATCGTCGAGCCGACGATAAGGACTCCGCCCATTGTGGGCGTGTCACGCTTCGAAGCATGAAGTTCGTTCAATCGCGCCGAATCACTGGCAATCCGTTCTCGAAAACGTCGTTTGAGCCATCGAATGCACCACGGCCCGCAGGCCAGAGTCAGCATCACGGCCAGCAGCCCCGCGCCGAATGCCGCGAATGGCAGGGATTTCACCAGCAATCCGCCAATCAGTAACGACATCTCTGTTAAATTGCCTTGATAGAATCTCGGGGCGGAAATGCCTAGAGTTTAACGATCCGCCAAATCCCCTTCCATTGACACCTGCTCCGGCTTCTGACCGACACATGTCCGAATCACTCTTTTTTATGATGGGCCAGTACAAGGCTCCAATCCCCGACGATCGCCGGTATTCTCGCCGACACCTTTGGCTGCAGGAATGCGACACCGGACGGTATCGCGTGGGGTTTACGGCGTACTCAGTGCGGCTGCTGCAGGACGTCTATTTTCTGGAATGGTCAATCGATCCCGAGACCGTCGTCCGCGATCAGCAGGAAATCGGCGAAGTGGAAAGCGCCAAGGCGGTGTCGTCGATGTTTCCGCCCTGTGCGGGGAAAGTCGTCAGTTTTAATCCGCAGTTGCTCAACGATCCGTCCGGAATCAATGCCGACAACTATGGCTCCGGGTGGCTTTATGAGTTCGAAACTGCCGCGAATCTGTTTTCTGCGGCGGAATACGTTGAGTTTCTGAAGTCCGCCTGGGAAGATGCTCAACGAACGATCAAAGGTCAGGTCAACGAATCGTAAGAATTGTAAATTCGGTCGAAGTATATGGCAGCCAGCAAAATTACCGTCGTCATCAGTCAGGGTCAGGGCCGCAATCCCGTGCGCCGCCAGCTGGAAGAAGACATCGCCACGATCCTGCTCACCGAACCCGGCGTCGATGTGTCACTTGTACCGCATCTGTACGACATGTCGAACGAGCATACAGGGATGCTGTTTCTCAGATCGGTTCCCGGCAACCTGGTCGTACTCAGTTGGCTCTACGACCGCGCAACGCGCTGGACGCTCGACCGAGCCGGTGTGCGCGGCCATGAAGGAATCAGTCTGCTCAAGTCTGCGGAAGAAGACCGCGAAGACCAGGAAGACGAAGAAAATGACGACGCCCCAAAGAACGGTCACGGCATCGGAAGTGTGAACGTGCCAAAACGCCGTGTCTACGCGATCGATCTTCGCTGTTCGACGAAGGCCGACGATTTCATCCGCGAAGTACGAAGAATTGCGGAAGAGAACACCGTCCAGACCGTGGAACTGATGTCCTGGATCGGAGGATCGCCGAAACCCGAGCAATTGCAACGCTACCTCCAGCCGGAACGTATGCTGGAAGCCCGCCGCGCGTTTGACAGCGGCAATGCGACGTTGGAAGACAAAGCCCTGCTGCCGGAGGACACCGGCCGCCGCTGGTATCCGGTGATTGATTACAGCCGATGCACGAACTGCATGGAGTGCATCGATTTTTGTCTGTTCGGCGTGTACGGCGTCGATGCCCTGGATCGCATTCTGGTCGAGCAGCAGGACAGTTGCAAAAAAGGCTGCCCGGCCTGTAGTCGAGTCTGTCCGGAAAATGCCATCATCTTCCCGCAACATAAAATGCCGGCGATTGCCGGAGCTCAAGGCGAAGTTGGGGGACTCAAGATTGACCTGTCAAAACTCTTCGGAGGTGACAGCGGTGAATCGGCGATTGACATGGCCGTCAAGGAACGCGATCGCGAACTGATCCTCGACGGCCGCAACGCGGTGGGAATGTCCGTCGGCATCAAACAAAAAGTCCGCGATGAAATTGACCAGTTGATTGCCGATCTGGATGCGTTGGAGTTCTAGGGTT
>JBBQSE010000274.1:0-11302 GCA_038214195.1 Planctomycetales bacterium | reverse complement strand
TGCCAGGGGGAGAAGGGACATGGAAAACGTTGCGTTTGAAAGTACCTCAGTCTGGACCGCGTGAAGTATACCACCAGAAGCCCGGCTTCTTCAAGAAGCCGGGCTTCTTACCTGGTATGGCACCAACTGCCGCTCGCCTTGCAGTTGGAAAGATAGACTGGATGGCCGGGGTCTCGAGCTGTCGCTCTCCAACCCCGGCCGCCCATCAATGCATTAGTGACAAAGCCCTACGGCGCGTCTGATTTTTGCTTCTCGATCTTCCCAAACATATGCCCGCCGATCGGCCCGTGCTGCCATGTTCCGGCGTAGCGGCCGTCGTAGAACAACACGCGCGCGGAAAAACCTTCACCCAGTCCCGGCAGGTTGGCGTTCGTAAGCGTCACCATCGGCGTGTCGCCCGCCCATTCCAGCGGAACAGTGACTGGAAGTTTGGTATCGAGCTTTCCATACTTGACCCGCGCTGTGAAAATCCAAAGATTGTCCGACGCTTTGACGACACTTTCGATTTCGTAACGTTCCGCCTTGGGAGCTTCAGCCGATTCTTTACCGTCGATCGTAAACGAACCGACGAGCACCGATTTGGACATCGACTTCGAAAACGCTTCGTCGCGTGCCTCGATCTGAGCTTCTGTCGGTTCTTCCGCAACGGCGTCGCTGCTTTGGCTTACAGCAAACAGAGACAACATCCCAATCACAACAGCAAGTTTCTTCATCAGTGAATCTCCTCTCGACAAACACAAAACAAAATTTCGCACGTTCTTCTGTTTTCAGGTTGCTCAATTCCCCTCGTTTAACCCCAGCCAGCGGCGAGGCGACCGCGCAAACGTTGTGATATTAACCCGAAGCGCCAGCGAGGCAAACAAGTTCCGTCTCTCCTTCGGCGTGAAGCTTTTGCCTCGCTGGCGCTTCGGGTTAGTGTTTTAACGAACTCATGAGTCGTTCGAAACCTTCTCCCGTCGTCGATAGTCCCGAATAACCATCCCAAACGCCGCGATATCGTACACAGTGTGAGCCGTCATCGGAATGAGCAGGTTCGGAGTGGGATCAACCGCCAGCAGCGCAGTCAGGTACAATCCCATAAACGCGGCCAGAATTCCATACATCGCGGTGACCGCGTGCGCTGCTCCAAACGCAAGATTGGAAATCAGCACCGCCAGCACCGAATTGAATCGCACCAGCCACAGGAATAGAAATCCACGAAACAGGGCTTCTTCGCAAACGCCCGCCAGCAGCGCCAGCAGGACAATGTCGTACCAGCGGCATTCGTTCAGCAGAGGCCCGATCGTGTCGCGCTGAAAGGTTCGGATTTTAATCATCGCCGCAGAGCGCGAGAGGACGCAAATCGCCAAAAACAGCAGCATCGGAACGGTCGCCAGTAACCCCAGTCCGAAGTCGTTCATAGACCAAGTCAGGGTTGCGGTGGGAGAACAGTCCAGAAACCACCCAGCCAGAAAGGCGACTGCCAGCAGACCGCCTTCGAAAAGACCGACGGATGTCAGGAACTGTGATTGAGTGAGATCGTTTGAGTCGTTTGAAATTGATTCAGTCTCCAGCGTTTCGGCGAATTCCAAAGCCTGCTATCCTTTGATCAGCCACGAGATTACTGCGTAGGCTGTCAGTATTTCCCCTGCGAGACCATTCATGTCGGAACAATCTCAGAATAACGCTTCTCCCGAGAGTGTCGGCGGCGAATCATTCAAAGACACAATTGCACTGGACATGTTCCTGAAACTCGCAAATGTCGCCGCGTCGGGTGGTGCCGCGAAGCATCTTATTCAATCAGGAGCGGTTTTGGTCAACAATGTGGTGGAAAAACGCCGGGGAAAAAAGCTGCATCCTGGCGATGTGGTCGAGGTGCATGGCGAACAATTTGTCATTGAATCAGATGGGCTATAATTCTTTCCGGGCCATTCGCGACGCGACTTCCAAAACGTAGAGGCTTTGGAATTCTGATTGACAACGGGAACTCTGGTTCTGATTCTGCATGTGGTTGAGCGAGATTCAGAATTGTTTGAAAGCGGGATGCATGACCAATACGAATGAAGAAAACGATGGCCGCTGGGAGCCTTCCCAGGACGGCAATCCTTTTCAGTCACCAGACGCTGAAGTGAACAACCAGGGCAATCCATTTAACCAGACAGCTGCCAACGAGATGGGGGCGGATCGCAGCATCCATGAACGTCAGGTTGCCGCCTATCGAGCTTACAAACGTCGTCAGTTTCGCACGTCAGCGATCCTGTTTGTGCTGACGCTGTGCAGCACATTTCTGGTGGGCTCCAATTTTGTCCCATTAACGTGGTTGACAATTCAGGCGTCTCCAGAATCTGCACAGGAGATGGAGCGACAGATTCTGAATCGCTCGCTGGAGTCGGGGGTTCCTCCGCAAACTCTGAACGAAGTCCTTTGGGACAGCGTGCTGTCGGGACTTGCATACTCGATCGCTTTGATGTCGATTCTGTTTTGTCATGAGATGGGACATTATCTGCAATCCGTCCGTTACCACGTCCCTGCGTCGTTTCCCTATTTCATTCCGTTACCACTGCCGCCGCTGGGCACGATGGGCGCGGTGATCTTACAGGGACGCGGCGTCGCGACACGACGCCAAATGTTTGACATCGCTGTATCGGGGCCGATTGCCGGATTGGTCGTCACAATCCCGGTCCTGCTGCTGGGCATCATGCAGTCTGAATATCAGGCCGCTCCAACGGGACCCTCGCTGGAATTTGGCGAGCCGCTGCTGTTGCAGTGGCTGATTCAGGGGATTCACGGAGCCGGACTTCCCGGCCAGTCATTTTACCTCACCAGTCTCGGCATGGCAGGCTGGGTCGGCGTGTTCATCACGGCCATGAACTTGTTGCCTGTCGGCCAACTGGACGGAGGCCACATCCTTTACACACTGATCGGTCGCCCGGCACATGCCGTCGCGTTTCTGGTTGTTGTGGCGGGAGTTGTGATGATGGCCTACTTGGGGAATTTTACCTTTAGTCTGCTGATGATCCTTTTGATCGTGACCGGCCTGCGTCATCCGCCGACTGCTGACGATACCGAACCACTGGGAAAGGGCCGGATGCTGATCGGCTGGTTGACACTGTCGTTCCTCATCATCGGTTTCACGCCATCTCCAATCGCCCAAACCGAGGGCCCGCAGGACCAACCGCCGACAGAACAGAGTGAACCCGTAGAAGCGAATTACGCCGCAGTAAAGCCAGCCTGAGATTCACTCGTCAATGGAGTGCGACCATAAGGCGAGCGGCGGAAATCGATCTACCTGCTGTAGGAAGGGCACTTCTGCCCGTCATAGGGCGAGCAGCAGGAAAGGATTTACCATTGGCGAGTCATTGGGTCGAGCGGACCCGTGCGGCTGAACCGCGCCAAAGGAAGCAGATCTGAGGACAGATCTGCCTACGTAGTCTGACCTGTCTCAGGTCGGATTCCCTGGGCGACGCGATATCCCTGGCAATCCTGTTTCTTCCGCTCGCCTAATTCCGCGACGGGCAGAAGTGCCCGTCATACGGTACATTTGTGTCTGCCGCTCACCTTAGTGCAAAAAAAACTTTGTCGGCATTTTTCTCCGCAACGGCCAGCTTTAAGGTGTGGAGAAGCATCTTTCGTGGACTGGTCTATAATGCTGCGGAAGGCTCCTGAAAGAGCACGCTCTGGACGACAGAGCCCGTTTGGACACGGATGTCCGATCTCTGGTTTTCGCGGCATCTTGTGATTGATTTGAGTTTCATGGCAAGTTCAGACATCGTCATTCGGGGGGCTCGGGAGCACAATCTGCAGAATGTCAGCCTGTCGCTGCCTCGCAACAAATTGATTGTGATGACCGGCGTCAGTGGCTCGGGAAAAAGCTCGCTGGCGTTTGATACGCTCTACGCCGAAGGCCAACGGCGGTATGTCGAATCGCTGTCGACCTACGCGCGGCAGTTTTTGGGACAGATGCCGAAGCCAGACGTGGATTCCATCTCGGGGCTGGCACCTTCGATTTCCATTCAACAAAAATCCACCAGCCGGAATCCTCGCAGTACCGTCGGCACAATTACGGAAATCTTCGACTACCTCCGCGTACTTTTTGCCCGCGTCGGCCAGGGATACTGTTACGTTTCCGGCAAGCCGATCAAGGCTCAGTCGTCGGATCAGATCATCGACAGTTTGCTGGCCCAACCCGCCGGGACGCGGTATCAGATTCTGGCTCCCATTGTGCAGAATCAAAAAGGTGAGTTTCGTGATCTGTTCGAAGACCTGCTCAAGAAAGGCTACCTGCGTGCCCGCGTCGATGGCGAAACGATCAACCTCAGCGAGGCTCCTACACTTCGCAAGCATCACAAACACAACGTCGAAGTGATCATCGATCGGCTTGTCGCTGGAGGAACTCAACGAACCCGCGTGGCAGAAGCGGTGGAACAGGCTCTAAAGTTGGCCGATGGCCGGTTGATTTGCAGCGTGGAAGATCCAGCCGCCAAGGCGAGCGGAGGGCGTCAGCCCTCCGAGCAAACCGCCGAAGTGAGTCGAGATACTCAGGCACCGGCCCGAAGCGTCGCGAAACGAAAGTCCAGAATCGCGACACAGGTACTTGCTGAAGATAGCCTTGATTACGGCAAAGACGAACTCGGAGGGCTGACGCCCTCCGCTCGGCAAACGAATTCCGCCGATCGCCTCTACAGCGCCCACTACGCCTGCGCCGAGAGCGGTATGAGTTACGAACCGCCGAGCCCTCAGCTGTTCAGCTTCAACAGCCCGCTCGGCATGTGCATGGACTGTAACGGACTTGGCATGCGGCACGGGTTTCCAATGCACCATTTGATCGTCGATGAAAACAAGTCGATTCAAAAAGGAGCCACTTTACTGCTGCCAGGCTGGACGAAAATCGGTCGCTGGCCTCGACACATTCTTGCCGGAGCCGCGAATGCCATTGAACAGGACTGCGGCATGGCGGCCGATTCGATGCTCAAGATGAAATGGAAAGACATCCCCGAACCGGCGAAAGAACTGTGGCTCTACGGCACCGGCGAACGGCATGTTACATTCACCTGGCGAACGCGCGGCGGTTCTTGGAAACATGGCGGCAAGTGGGAAGGCTGGGTCAATCGGCTGCTGGAAAGTTATCGCACGGCCAAAAATCCAATGCGGCGACGTCAGCTCGAAAAATACATGGAAATCGCCACGTGCCCGACATGCCACGGCGAACGACTCAACCGTCAGGCTCGCAACGTCCGGCTGCGGACGACGAGTAAGAAGTTTGCAGCTCGCGTGGCAAGTGACAAGCGGACTATTGTAGGCAGATCTGTCTCAGATCTGCAGGACGCCGCGAAGCCCAACGTTAAGGATCCCGATCTGAGACAGATCGGGCTACAGGCCACATCTTCAGAACTCAGCCTGCCACAGGTCTGTGCCCTCTCGATCGAAGAAGCCTATGACTTTTTCGAATCGCTCAAACTGGACACCACGCAACAGTTGATCGCTGAAGAGGCCGTGAAAGAAATTCGAGGCCGCCTGGGATTTCTGCTGCAGTGCGGGCTGAATTATCTGTCGCTCGATCGATCCGCGCCGACGCTGTCCGGGGGCGAATCGCAGCGGATTCGACTCGCAGGGCAAATTGGATGCGGCCTGGTTGGCGTCGTCTACATTCTGGACGAACCGTCGATCGGACTCCATCCGCGTGACAACACGATGTTGCTGGAAAGCCTCCAGCGACTGCGCGACCAGGGCAATACGGTCATTGTGGTCGAACACGACGAAGAAACCATGCGGGCCGCTGACCACGTGGTCGATTTTGGACCAGGTCCAGGAGTGCTCGGTGGCGAAGTCGTCGTCGAAGGTACCATTGACGATGTGCTCAAGAGCGAACGAAGCGTCACCGGAGCATTCTTGTCCGGACGACAGACGATTGACGTTCCTAAAGAGCGTCGCAACCCTGATCGTGGCTCAATTGTCGTTTACGACGCATCGCACAACAATTTGAAAAACGTGACCGTTCATTTTCCACTCGGTCGGCTGATTAGCGTCACGGGCGTCAGTGGCTCCGGCAAAAGTTCCGTCGTCAACGATGTTCTCTGGCAGATCGTTAATAGGGAAGTCAACAAGGGAGTTGGCGACCCCGGCAAGCATGATCGCGTCGAAGGTCTGGAACTAATCGACAAGGGAATTGACATCGATCAGTCTCCAATCGGTCGCACGCCTCGATCAAATCCTGCCACATACGTCAAAGTCTTCGACGAAATCCGCAAGCTGTACACGCAGTTGCCGCAGTCGAAAATGCGAGGCTACAAAGAGGGCCGCTTCAGCTTCAACGTCGCCGACGGACGCTGCGAAGCCTGCGAAGGCCACGGGGCGACGAAGCTGGAAATGGATTTTCTGGCGGACATCTGGATTCCCTGTACTGTCTGCGAAGGTCATCGCTTCAATCACGAAACGCTGGAAGTGAAATTCCGCGATCACAGTATTGCTGACGTG
The DNA here is from genome assembly GCA_038214195.1 of Planctomycetales bacterium. Lineage (GTDB taxonomy): Bacteria > Planctomycetota > Planctomycetia > Planctomycetales > Planctomycetaceae > SXXK01. The sequence goes on along the minus strand of JBBQSE010000274.1, from coordinate 4,849 downwards.
CTTGAACTGGACATCCGCGACGCGCTGAATCTGTTTGCGGCTTTTCCAAAGATCAATCGATTCCTGCAGACTCTGTGCGACGTCGGTCTGGACTATATGAAGCTTGGCCAGGCATCGCCGACACTCTCCGGTGGTGAAGCTCAGCGCGTCAAGCTGGCTCGTGAACTGGGCAAGCGTTCAACCGGTCGCACGCTCTATCTGCTCGACGAACCGACAACCGGTCTGCACTTCGCGGACGTCAAGAAGCTGATCGAAGTGCTGCAGGGATTTGTGGAATCCGGGAACACCGTGATTGTGATCGAGCACAATCTCGACGTGATCAAGACCTCCGACTGGGTCATCGACATCGGCCCCGAAGGCGGCGCGGGCGGCGGACGGATTGTGATTAAAGGAACGCCCGAAGAAGTGGCGGCCTGCGGTGAATCGCACACCGGCATCGCGCTGCGATCTGTGCTGCCGGGTTTCAAGGGGAAAACCGGTCGGAGGAAAACTGTAGGCAGATCTGTCTCAGATCTGCAGTCTAGAGCGATGCATAACGGTCTGGCTCCCGATCTGAGACAGATCGGGCTACGGTCCGAAAACCCTTTCTCCAACACCTCCAGTATCCGCATCACCGGTGCCGCGCAGCACAATCTGCAGAGCATCGACCTTGAAGTTCCCCGCGAACAAATGAGCGTCTTTTGCGGCCCAAGCGGCAGTGGGAAAACCTCGCTGGCAATGGATACGCTCTACGCCGAAGGCCAGCGACGCTACGTCGAAAGCCTGTCGTCTTACGCGCGGCAGTTTCTCGGCCAAATGCCAAAGCCGCGTGTGGAAAGTATTCAGGGCTTGAGTCCTGCGATTGCGATCGAACAAAAGACGGTCGGCTCAACGCCGCGATCGACGGTCGGCACGGTGACGGAAGTTTACGACTATTTGCGTATTCTGTTTGCGCGGCTCGGAGAAATGTACTGCCCGAAATGTCAGGTGCCTGCCGTCCAGCAGACGACCGACCAGATCGTCGATGGCGTGATGAAGCTCGGCGGTGGAACGAAGTTACTGCTGCTCGCGCCGATTGAGGTCGATCGATCGACAGCGTTCACAAAAGTCTGGGATCGACTCCGAGCCAACGGGTTCGCGCGCGTCCGCGTCGATGGCACGACGTATCCGCTCGACGAAGTGCCGGAAATTGATCACCGCCGCACGCACAAAGTGACGATTGTGGTGGATCGTGTTTCGGTTGATTCCAAACAACGCAGCCGTATCGCAGATTCCATTGAAGCGGCGCTGGATCTTGGCAAGGGCGTCATTCATGTCGCAGTTGCGGATTCAAAGACCGATGAACCGAACTGGATTGAACATCGATTCAGCCTGCATCTGTCCTGCAGCCAGTGTCAGCGATCCTTCGACCGCCAGACGCCGCAGAAATTCTCGTTCAACAGCCCGCTCGGCTGGTGTCATGCGTGTGAGGGACTTGGCACCGAATTTGGGGCGAATCAGGCGCTGCTCGTGACCAGCCCCGAAAGATCGCTACTCGATGGTGCCATCGGAGCGTGGCCCGATCCAAAGACCAACGCACCGTTTCGGACGATGCTTGACGCCATGTCAGCGACCTTTGATCTGCCGCTGGATCAGCCTTGGTATTTGCTGACATCGAAGCAGCAACGACTGGTGCTGTACGGTGATGAAGAGACGTGGGTTGAGGTGAAATCAGAAGCCCGGCATTTTCAAAATGCCGGGCTTCTTGCCGCATCTCCGCTTTCGGCTTTCCGCTTTAAATACAAAGGGCTTTACCCCGCGATTGAAGCCGCCTCGCGTCTGTCATTTTCGCATCGCAAATCACTGATCGAGATGGCTGGCGAGCGGGATTGTTCGATGTGCAACGGCAGCCGACTGGAAGCCGAAGCAGCGTCGATGCGATTACGTAAAGTCACGCTGCCTCAGCTGTGCCGGATGCCGTTGTCTCAGTCGCTGGCGTTTCTCAACGGCCTGAAACTGTCGAAAGACGAGAAGAAGATCGCGGGCGATTTACTCAATGAATCGACACATCGGCTCAATTTTCTTGTCGAAGTTGGTCTGGAGTATCTGACGCTGGATCGTTCGATGCCGACACTCTCCGGGGGCGAGTCACAGCGCATTCGCCTTGCGGGACAGGCGGGGCGATCGCTCACCGGCGTGCTTTATGTGCTTGATGAGCCGACCATCGGCCTGCATCCACGTGACAACGGTCGCCTGATCACGGCACTCAAACGATTACGAGATCTCGGGAACACGGTACTGCTGGTAGAACATGATCGGGAAGTGCTTGACGCCGCTGACCGTCTCTTCGACTTTGGCCCCGGTGCCGGACGCCTTGGTGGAACAGTGGTGGCTCAGGGCACGCCTGCGGAACTGAAGAGGAACAAGGCGTCGATGACTGGCGGTTATCTGGGCGGAACGCGGTGCATTCCGGTACCGGCGGTGCGACGAGTTTTGTCCCCTCTCCCCATTTCAGGGGGAGAGGGTCAGGGTGAGGGGGTTGGTCGCGTTGGTAAGAAAAATCCACGAGTGGCTGAGAACCGAAGCGATTCGTTCGCGGAGCGAACGACGACTATGGATTGGCTCGAACTTCTTGGGGCTTCGCAACACAATCTGCGTAACGTCGATCTGCGAATTCCTTTGAAGACATTTACGTGTATCACGGGTGTCAGCGGTTCGGGAAAAAGTTCGCTGCTGATGGACACGCTGGCTCCGGCGGTGGCCCGGCGATTGAACGTCGCCGCAGAAACACCGGGAGCGTTTCGCAAAATCAAAGGCGTCGAGCATCTCAGCAAGATCGTGCTCGTCGATCAGAATCCAATCGGCACGACGCCGGCATCGAATCCCGCGACATACACTGGCGTTTTTGACGAAATTCGTGAACTTTTCTGTCGCATGCCGGAAGCAAAAGTGCGAGGCTATCGGCCCGGGCGATTCAGCTTTAACCGCGCGGGCGGCCGCTGTGAAGACTGCGAAGGCATGGGACAGAAGAAGATCGAAATGCACTTCCTGCCCGACGTCTGGGTGGAATGCTCAACGTGCCGCGGCCGCCGGTTCAATGCAGAAACGCTGACCGTGAAATTCAACGAGGCCAGCATTGCCGATGTGCTCGAGATGCCGGTCAGCAAGGCGTTGGAAATTTTCTCCAACGTGCCCAAAATTCGCGGCCCACTGGCGACGCTGGAAGCGATCGGACTTGGATATCTGACGCTGGGCCAGTCGGCACCGACGCTCAGCGGCGGCGAAGCACAGCGGATCAAGCTGGCGACGGAATTGTGCAAACCAAATCGAGGCCGCACGCTGTATCTGCTCGACGAACCGACAACCGGTCTCCACTTCGATGATATTCTGAAATTGCTGAGCGTCCTCAACAGTCTTGTCGAGCAGGGCAACACGGTCGTTGTAATTGAACACAATCTCGACGTGATAAAAACGGCCGACTGGATCATTGATCTCGGCCCGGAAGCTGGCGCTGGCGGCGGGCAAATCGTGGTTCAGGGAACGCCGGAGGATGTGGTGGAGTATGCGAGGTCTGTAGGCGGATCTGTCTCAGATCCGCGCGGGAAAGGTTCGGGAAAGGGCAAGGTTGCCGACCTGAGACAGGTCGGCCTACTGAGAAGCTGGACCGGCGAACTGCTCGCTCCGGTACTCGCGGCATCGACGCGTGGTGTTATCGAAACATTTGACGCCGCGACAGTTTCGGCAAAACAGACAGGCGACGTCAGCATCGCGGAACTTGGCAAATCCGCAAAACTGCCGTGGGAAGTGGATGGACGAAAGTGGCACACTCAGGACCGCATCGCCCACACCGGGCAACCGTGTCGCTGGGATGGCCAGGCGTTAAAGTATGTCATCGATCTGCTCGAAAAGGAAAAGGACTTCGCGCCTACAAACTGGAATGATCGAGCTACGATCGAGGTACGTGCTCAAAAAGGACTCGGCTGGTTTCTGCACGCACGCAGCGGTGGTGAGTGGCTGCTGGCCTTGTGCTTCCGCGTGAAAAAGAATGAGTTCACGACCGAGGATCTTGACGCCAGCCTCGGCCTAAAACCACTCGACGACATGGAAGACGTGCAGGCTTACGGTCGTGAGCCGCGAGTCAAAGCGCGGGACCTGAAAACCGCGTGGCAGGAAGTCACGATCAAGGTTTGGAAAAAATCCGAAGTCGATACGCCGGCGTTCCGCCAGTTCCTGAAGCAGGCCGCGAAATCGTATTTGAAATTATCACAAACGGAAGCCACCAATCCGGAAGACTTGATGCCATGGAAGCAACTCGGGCGCAAGTGGCATTTGCTGCGCAAAGGGCTCCCCGGCAGCGGTCGAGTTCCGTGGGAGTTCGCTCTTCTGGAACAACTGCTGCCAGCCGTGGAGAACGCCTTTGCGACCTGCCAGCCGGAGTTCGGTATCCGGAGTAAAATCAACTGGCTGCATCCTGAAGATCAGGCAGTCGTCGCGGAATTGCACACGAAACGATCTGACGGTGCTGATCTTGTCCTGCACTGTCCAACAGGAACGGTGACGATCGGAGCCATAGCATCGCTGGGCGTTTCTCAGGAAATCACCCCTTCAAAGAATGATCGGGAGCAAGTCCGCATCCGCTTCGACACCGTGGCACAAGCCACGTCCAAACCATTCCTTGCGTTTCTCCGGCATACCGCAAAACTGACATCGAAGTAGTCTGTTCGCCCCGGCAATCGGTCGAGCTATGTGGTAAGCGGGTGTTAAAAAATAAGTTGTCCGTTTGTATGATCCGTGATTCTTCACCCAAGGACAGGGAGATTGATCATGGCGGGTCACCAACAGAAAAGAATTCATCGGTGTCGATGTCAGGAATGCAGATCTCGCTGCAGTG
>JBBQSE010000273.1:0-11309 GCA_038214195.1 Planctomycetales bacterium | reverse complement strand
AACCGAACAACGACTCTGGGGACGAATTGGACAGAAAATTCAACCACGGCGTAACGCCGCAGCAGGATGGTCTTGGAAAGCTGCTCTCCCCCCATTTTCGAGGTGCATGGTAACTATTGCGGAACGGCAGGCAAGTGGCAGAAGCCCGTAGCCCGATTCGTCTCGAATCGGGACGAGCAAATGCCGCAGATCGACCGTTTCCGTTAAGTGGCATCTTGTCCATCACGACCTGAGACAGGTCGTGCTACAGGATCAAGGCGCAGGCACGGACTTCGCCGACTTCTTCTTTGGAGCATACTCGTCGTTGTTCCGCTTTGGACGTGGATCGGTCGGTAACGGTGGCTGGACTCCCGCTTTCAACATCACTTCATGCAGGGCTTCCACGGTTGCGGCCGATGGTTTGAAATTCCCGGGCCGGAAACCTTCCGCGATCAGGAGCGGTGTCCATCCGTACTTGTTCTTCTTATTCCAAATAGAAATCTCGGCTCCGTGGTCCGCCAGATACCGGACCATCTTCGGCAAATTCTTGTACGCCGCTCCATGAATTGCCGTTTCGCCGTTATCGTCAACAGCTTTGATGTCAGCTCCCAGTTCCAGCAGCAATTGAACTGCAGCGATGGCTTCGTCTTCACTGCCCGCTTCTTCACCAGGTGCCATTGTGCCGATCCCCGCCGCCGCCAATATCGGAGGACAATGATCGGCGTTGGCAATCGTCGGATCAGCTCCCAGTTCCAGCAGGAGCTTCAAGTACGGGATATCCGCTGTGTCCGCCGCCAGCAGAAACGGCGTCGCTCCGGTTTGATTCAATCGACCTCTCCCGGATCGCCCCTTTTCCAGGCGAGAGTTCACATCCGCGCCATGACGAACCAGTTCGCGGACCAGCTCCAGACTCGTCATGTTACCGGACCCGATCGGCGGCGGATCGCCATCAACGTCGTCACCGAAGTTCGGTTTGCGCACCCATGACAGGACATGCAGCGCGGTGAATCCTGACCGCTGATCATTGGCGTCCGCAGCACGTTCCAGCAGGTGAGCAGCAAGTTCGAAGTGTCCGTTTTCGACGGCCAGCAGCAACGGGCTTGTTCCGTCCCGAGGCACTCGTGGCCCTTTGGTTTCCGGTGTCATCACGCTGTTGATGTCGGCTCCTGCAGCAAGCAGCACATCGACGACCGCTTGCCTGCCTTCACGGACCGCAAAGAACAGGGCATTGAACCCGGACTTCAGCGGCGACTTGAAATCTGCCCCCGCCTTGATGAGCGCTTCGACAACTTCCGCATGCCCCTCAGCCGCTGCCCACATGACGGCGGTTTGCCCGCTGCGTTCTTTGGCATTCACGTTGGCATTGTGATCAATCAGCAGTTTCACAGCCTCGATACGACCCGTTTTTGCTGCGGTCATCAGCGGCGTCTCGCCACCGAGTTGAGCTGCATTCACGTCCGCTCCTGCTTCGAGCAACGACCCGATGATCGCCGCGTTCCCATTCGTGCAGGCAATCGATAACGGAGTCACTCCATAGTGGTTTGCCGCCTTCACATCCGCGCCGCTCCTGATGAGCAGCCCTGCGGCCTCGGCGTTGTCGTGCCACACTGCCCAGTGCAGGGCCGTCATGCCATCGACCTGAGCGACTTTTATGTCGCAACCATCCGCAATCAAAAGTTCCAGTACCACCCAGTCAGCACGCTCAGCAACGTCGGCGATGTCGCGCTCGACTGCGTTTGCATTGGATGCCGTTAGGACCAGCATGAGGCAGAGTGCAGGTGCGATCAGAATGTTTTTCATCCGCCTGTTCCAGAATCGTATTGCGAACGTTCGCAAGTCGGTCTTTGCAGACAGTATAGCTTTTGTCAGTCTCATGCCCACTCAAAGCAGTGACTTCCAGTGGACTGCGAAGGCTCCTTCTTACCCCGGAAGGGGAAAACAGAATCCATGTAACACATCTCTGTTTATTCCGCTGAGAAACTCGGTGACTGAGTTCTTCAGCCACAGAAAACTCAAAAACAGGGAGAATTACGATGAATCGCACATCTTTGTCTATCGGTTTCGTCATTACGACCGTCGTCCTTGCATCTGCTTCGCGGACTTTCGGAGAGTCAAAGTTTCGAGGAATGTCCGGTGGATCGAACCGGGGTGCCAATGTCAGTCAAACCGGTCAGACGTCGCGTTCATTTGGCCTGAACAAGTCGAACCTGACTGCCAATAACTTCAGTGGCAACCCACTGAACGGCAACCATACGAACTCAGGCAACAACGGTTCGGGGCAGGGCAGTCCCAACGGAATCAAATTGAATGGTGGCTTCAATCCACAGAATCATGGCATTCAACTGCCTCAGTTGGGAAACAATCAGAATGGTCAGAATTCCGGTCAGGCCAAAATCAATCTGCCTTCAAATCTGCAGAAGAAAATCGGCCATACGATCCAACTGCCGAACGGAACAAAGACGCAGACCATCGGAATCAACGCGGGTCAGATTCTGAAACAGAAGGGCTCCAACCTGCAGATGCAGGGGCAGATCAAGAACATCTGTGGCACGGCCCCAAAGCACTTGTGCAATCAGCCGAAGTTCTCGTGGTGGGTCAATGTCTGCCACGAACACTGCCATTCAAACTATGGCTGCTGGAACGTCAATCAGCAGTACTGGGACTGCTGGACGCCCTGCAACTGGCAGGTTGTTCAATGTCAGCAGTTCAGCTACTTCGTCGGCCTGAGTGCCACTTACATTCCTGATATGCAGGCCTACGGAGTGCAGTCGGTGATTAGCAACTCACCGGCTCATCTGAGCGGACTTCTGCCCGGTGACCTGATCCAGTCCGTCAACGGCCAGACCGTTTTCGATGCCAATCTCATCAACACCGAGATCCCCCGAGGCCGCCTCGACCTGCAGGTCATCCGCGAAGGTTTCGCAACTCCACTCCAGCTGACGGTGTTTCCACGATTGGTTCAGACAGTCTCATTCTAATTCGAGGGGGATTCGAATTCTGGGTCGATGAGCCTGACGGACCAAATGGAGAAGCTCGATGTCCAAAAGACATCGAGCTTTTTCTATTTTCGGTGTTACACTTCCCGTCGCAGATGCCCGGAATGCGCGGAACACTCGGAAAGAGAGTGCGGGAACTTTGGTGCCGAAACAGGGGCATGATTCCTTCCGTGAATTCCGTGTTTTCTGTGGTTCTTGAATGTACACCGACCATGCCCGCATCTAACTCAGGAACACGTTCAGACGCCAACAATCCGGACACAATGCTGTGTCCAGCGACACCTGCGAATTGCGGGTGCCCCTCCAACATGAATAGTTCAAATCTGGATTTATCGAACGACAAGGATTGGCTCAAGATCACCGATGACAGTGACGCCATTGAGCGAATCAAACAGCATCTGTTAGATCTTGAGTTCCCGCATCTGACGAAGGTCTTCAGCTCACTGTCTCGCATGTACTACATTGATGAAATGACGTTTGCTCGAATTGAGCGACATCGCCCGAGGGTACTGAGCCACCTCTCAAAGTTCCTGGATGCCGCCAAAATCTCAGACGAAGGAGTCAATGCAGCAGCGTTGCTGTGCAGTCTACGGGAGAAACCGGGGCGTGATTATGCGTGTGCCGTATTGAAAGCTGGAGACCTAGATCAGTGCGAACGACTCCTGTACATGTTGCTGCAGGACCATTGCCAGATCGTCCATAACAATTGGGACGACTATCAAGCTTTTCTGATCGAAGATAAAGAGTTCGTCCCCCTGCTCCTGCGGCTTCTTGAAGACCCTGATCCGCGTACAGATGTGTATGCCGTTCGACTTTGCGGCAAGCTTCAGATCCCCAGAATCAACGCACATCTTCTGCGGTTGTTGAGATCGGGACATTCGTCCTTCGCAGGCTTGGTAAGCCTTCTGAAATGGTTGTCGGAACACGAACCGACAGAGGAAATACTCCAGCATTTCCTTAAGGCTTTGAACGAATGGAAAGCGATTGAAAAGTTTTTGTTGTTTGATATCACGGACGCAATCTTTGGCGGGTTCCTTCGAGCAGACAATGAGACAGTAAAATCGAAAGCCCGGCAGACTTTTATGGATCTCGTTTCCGGCTGGCTGAATGATGGAGACGGTCAGCTGGCTGGGCTCCCGCTTGGTGGATCCTGGGATGCGTTGTGCGAGTCCATCGAAGATCGTGAACTGTCATGGCTTCGAAGCGTCGTCCAGAAGGTGAACGGTCTCCATGCATTCGCTCCCCTGTTTGCACTAATTCGACTGGATCCTGACGCAGGACGCAAAATTCTGCTGGATTGGCTGCATCAGCGGAACAAACGGGAAGCAGGGCTGCGGGTTGCTCGTGACGTCTACTACGCCACCAGTGACCCGGAAATTATTTCCGTCATTCAATCGTTGGCTGCTAATGTCGGCAGCAAATTCCTGTGGTGGATTTTCAATACCCTGGACCAGATTGGAGGTCCGGCGGCTTATCAGGCAATTGACTCACAACTGAATCGTCTGGATCCGACGGACGCGGAACGATTTCGCCGCCGCGACACAGAGTACGAAACGAGTCAATTGTTGGAGGCTGTCGCCGAGTCTGGTGTGATGCACCCACAAGCCGTCTGCAGGCTTTCGGCATGGTGGACGGAAGTGGGTGGTGAGCGACCGAAGACATCGACCTTGCGAAGCATGTTCTCTGTCGCGGACAGCGAGGTGTTCTTTGATCCGTACGAGATGAAGGGTTCATCTGGTGTCGAAGAAAGCCCGACACGATGCTCGTGGGAATCACTATCGGATGCGGTCAGCAGAGACATTCAGAGGTTTGCAGAAGCCAGCTGCGGCACGTTTTGCCCGGACATCTCGTTCGCCGAATGCCAGCAGACACCAGATCAAATTTCAGGGCAGAGCTATCTCGTGACGTTCATTCACAAGAACAATCTTTATCAGGCCGAGTTTATGCGACCCCGCGATGTCGGTCGTATCAAAGCCATGATCAACGCAGCGTTGAAAAAGGCAGGGGCCCGGGAACAGTTTGTTGAAGTTGCTGCCATTAGGCCGGAGCGAGCATTCGTCTTCGCAAAACCCGAGATACTCAAATCGCTGGCCAGCAGATTCAAAATGCCGCTGGAGGAAGGTGACGACGAAAGATTTCCGCTGGGCCTGCCATTGAAACACTCTGGTGCGGAACACTCAGAGAGCTGACGCCCTGCCGCTCGCCTAGTTCAAATCGACAATGGTTCAAACAACTCATCCAACTGCCCGCTGCTATCGGCGAACGATTCCAGGCCGATGCCAACTTTGTTGAGCAGTGTTAGATGCAGATTGGCCATGGGTGCTGGTTGATTGAATCGGATGTGCTGGCCGCCGCGCAGGTGGCCGGCGGCACCGCCGGCGACGAGGATTGGCAGGTTTTGGTGGTCGTGGACGTTGGGGTCGCCCATGCCGCTGCCGTAGAGTAAGAGAGAGTGGTCGAGCAGTGTGCCATCGGCTTCTTTGGTTTGCTGAAGCCGCTGTAGGTATTCGGCAAACAGAGACACGTGGAACTGATTGATCTTCGCCACTTTGGCGATCTTGTCCGGATCGTTGCCGTGATGAGTCAGCGGGTGATGAGGATCCGCGACTCCGATTTCCGGATACGTGCGGTTGCTGGTTTCTCGCGCCAACTGAAAAGTGGTGACGCGCGTGATGTCGCCCTGGAATGCCAGCAACTGCAGGTCAAACATCAGTCGCGCATGATCGGCGTACGCAACGGGAACTCCGAGCGGTCGGTCCAGATCCGGCAGCGGGTTTTCTTTGGCGTTGGCTTCGGCCTGCTGAATTCGTCGTTCGACTTCCCGGACGCTGTTCAGGTACTCGCTGACCTTCTCGCGGTCCGACGTGCCGAGCGTATTTTGCAGCCGCGTGATTTCGTCGCCGACCGCGTCCAGCAGACTCGCTCGCTTCCTGAGTGCCGCCTGACGATCGGCTGGAGATCCACCTTCACCAAACAGCGTCTCGAACACAATGCGAGGATGTGCTTCGGAGGGCAGGGGAGTTGTCGGCGACGACCACGACAAGTTGTTCTGATAGACGCACGCATAGCCGTTGTCACACTGACCCACTGTGGCCATCAGGTCCATCGACAATTCCAGCGAAGGCAGTTGCGTCTGCTGACCAATACGCCGAGCCGCAATCTGATCGACAGTGGTGCCCAGATAATAGTCCGTGCTCTCGGTTCGTTTGGCTGTGGCGCAACTGAGGAATGAGCAGTTCGACGTCGCATGTGTCCCCGGATATGCGTTTCGGTTTTCGATATTGCTGATGGCCGTCACATGTTGTCGCACGGGTGCCAGCGGGCTCAGCGTTGGCGACAACTCGCTCAGGTCGTCGCCGGGCAACGTCCAGCGTGAGATGTCGCATCCCATCGGCATATAGATGTAACTCAGCCGCCGCAGCTTGGCGGGATTGGCGACGGTGCTGGCTGCAGCCGTCATCGCGGGCACCATCGCATCCAGCAAGGGCAGCGCGATGGCGGCACCGAGGCCCTTTAACAGTGTCCGTCGCGGCAGCGATTTTCGAGTGACGATCATTCAGCGGTCCTCATTTGAAATGGAATGCTGCGGACGATGCCCTGAATCAGCGATGAAAATAGATAACCAGTTGGCGCGTTAGAAGCCCGGCTTTTTGAAAAAGCCGGGCTTCTGTCGTCGTTACCCTGGCTTCTTGCATCACGCACAATCTTTCGCACGGCAGGAGCGTCGTAAGTTTCCACGCCGCGACCGAGCGCATACGTCATCAGCTTTTCGGTGAGTGTACCGACAAACAGCTCCGGCCGCTGCAATAATCCCTGTTCCAGGCCATCCACGCCGGCAAATTCACTGCCGTCAGGCAGTCCACCGAGGGCATCCACGAGATGCTCATCGTCACGTTCCCGCCAGCGACCGATGGCGTCGAAGTTTTCCAGCGAGAAGCCGACTGGGTCCATCAGATTATGGCATCCCGCACAGTTTGGGTCCGCTCGATGCTGGCCGAGTCGTTGACGAATCGGCAGGCTGTCCAGCACGGTGTTGTCTTTGAGAGCCGGAACATTGTCCGGCGGTGGAGGTGGTGGCGAACCGATGAGATTCTTCAAAATCCAGTGGCCTCGAATGACGGGCGAGGTTCGCGTCGCGTACGAGGTCACCGTCAGGATGCTACCATGTTTCAGGAGTCCACCACGATGTGATTCCGGATCCAGTGTTACTCGCCGAAAACGATCGCCATAGACGTGAGGAATGCCGTAGTGCTTTGCGAGCCGTTCATTGAGAAACGTGTAATCGGCGTCGAGCAAATCCAGCACGCTGTGATCTTCCTGCATGATGCTGCCGAAAAACAATTCTGTTTCCCGTCGCATGGCCTGCCGCAGGTTGTCGTCAAAGTCGGGGAACAGCCGCATGTCGGGAAAAACCGAATCCAGATTCCGCAGGTACAGCCACTGATCGGCGAAGTTGGTGACAAGAGACTCCGCACGCGGATCGGCCAGCATCCTCGTCACCTGCTGATCCAACACATCCGGCTGGCTGAGTGTGTTCTGTTCAGCGAATGAAAGCAGTTCGTCGTCCGGAATGCTGCTCCACAGGAAGAACGAGAGCCGTGATGCCAGTTCAATGTCGGTGATTCGATACACATCACCAGACTTCGCGTCGACCGGATCGCGTTCCACTCGAAACAGGAAGTTAGGATTCACCAACACTGTCGCCAGTGCCGCTTCGATGCCCGCGTTAAACTTGGAATCGCTAGTGGCTCCGGGAGGGCGAGGCTCCTGCCGAGCCGAAGAATCTGTCGCTGGCGGCTCGGCGGGAGCCTCGCCCTCGCGTGACGAGGCCTCGAAAGTATTTCTGGCGTCGTTAAAGAACTGCAGCGGCTGAACCAGATCGGCAGCATCGATTGGACGCCGGTACGCGCGTCGCAGCAGCGTGCTCAGAATTTCCTTCGCGCTCGCATCTTCGGCTTCCGGGCTTGCGGGCATCGAGACAAACAGCCGTTGTCGACTGGGCGAATTCCCCGGCCCTGCAGCGTCAAACGGACCAATCACGGACACTTGAAAAACTGCCGGACTGGTGCGTGGATGACGGTGCATGTTGAATCGAGCCTGATACGGCTGGCGCACCGTTTCCTGAATCGAATCGGATTTTCTAATAAATGTCACGCCAAGTTTGTGCTCGCCCGCTTTCGCTTTTAAACGAATCTTCAGATGAGCATCGACCTGACTGTGATCTTCGCTGTCCTTGGGAGGCTGCACGGTAAAGCGACCGACTTCGCGTCGATCCAGCAACACGATCATTTCATGTTTGCCACTCAAGCCTTCCACATGTTCGTTGCGATCACGAGTCAGCAGCACCTGCACGTCGTATTCGCCATCCTGGGGAAAGTTGTACGTGATCAGCGTCCCGCCGCGAGTTCCCAGTGGAAGACCGGGAACGTGATCTTCCTGAGTGAGATCGGGACGCACTCGAAATGTGTCTCCCGATGGTTCACGGCTTGTTCCTCCGACTGCCATGCGAGCAATCTTCTGGGCAGCTGACACGTATCGATTCAACAATGTCGGCGACAGTTCGCCCACCGTGATGTTATCAAAGCCATGACTGGATTCGTCAGCAGGCAGCAATAGCGTCGCATCTATCTGCAATGCCAGCAGATCGCGAATGGCGTTTTGGTACTCCATTCGGGTCAGCCGCCGAATACTGTCCGTGCGTCCGGGCAATGGGTTTGATTCGAACCGTTCATCCAGTTGATGTTCAAGACTGGCTGTGACAGCATCGTATTCCGCATCCGACGGACGATCCGCACCCACCGGCGGCATCTGACGCGAACGCAGCTTCCTAATGACGCTTTCCCATGCATCACTATGCTCGGCCACTGGCTGCGACGTCAGCGATTGCAACGACAGCCGGGCTCCGTCGTTCCCGCCGTGACAATCAAGACAGTAAGTTGAAACGAATGCTGTGACGTCTGCTGTCGATGGCAAAGGGGCATCATCGACCGCACTTGCTGTCGGAACGAACATTGCAAGTGGCAGCGCCAGGATCAGGACATGTGGAAAATGCTGTGTAATACGAATCCACGGTTTCATTTCACGCTGCCATTGCTGCGAGTTCAGAGGAACACCTAGTCCAAATCATAGCAAGTTGCAGCATCGCAAGCATATTGACACACCCCCAAACGAGGCGTACACTGAAGTGGCAATTTGCCACACACAGTTTCCGAGGGGCGACTCCAATGCCAATGACCAACAGCGACGCTCGAATTAATGTGCGACTTTCGAACGACTTGAAACAGCTTGTCGAAGAGGCCGCCGTGACACTTGGGCAAACGGTGAGCGACTTCACAATTTCGACGCTCGTGCGAGAAGCTCGTCAGGTCATTTCCGAAGCTCAGTGTACCCGTCTATCAAATCGCGACCGCGACATCTTTCTGGCTGCTCTCGATTCGTCCGACGCAAAGCCCAACGATACTCTGAAGGCTGCCGCCCGGCGTTACAAAAAGAGGATGGCATAGGTGCCCGGCTCGACATGGACAGTGGAGCCATTCGATCGGCAACGCCATGATCGGACTGGTTTCGACTGTGGCGTCCCGGCCCTGAACGAATGGCTCACCACGAAGATCAGTCAGTTCGAAAAACGAGATCTCGCGCGAACGTATGTGCTTGTCGAGGACGGTCGGGCGTCCGTGAATGGCTACTATGCGATTTCGAATCACACGGTTGTGTACGAAGCGTTGCCCAAAGATGAGGCGAAGGGCTTGCCAAACATCGACATACCGGTCGTTTTGATTGGCCAGCTTGCGGTGGATTTGCGAATCAAAGGGCAGGGGCTTGGTGAATTCCTGCTCCTGGACGCACTTCGCCGCGCCGAATACCTGTCAACAAAGATCGGCCTCCAGGCCGTCGAAGTCGATGCAATCAACGACGCTGCGATAAGCTTCTACAGGAAGTATGGTTTCGTTTCGCTGAAGGACGATTCACGACATCTGTTTCTTCCGATCAAAGTGATTCGCAAGTTGAAACTGCCGCCGTTGTGAACATCTGTAGGCCGGACCAAGCGCTGCGCCGTTCCGGCAAGGCAAGCGACGTAATCTCCTTGTTCCGAGGCTCCTGCCTCGGAACACACTGCCCGGAGGCTTCTGCCTCCAACGTCACGGGGCGGCGAAATTCCTGTCGCTCTTTCAGAGCTTTTGGATTCGCTGGCGGGGTGGTTCCTCGGGTTTCACCCGAGGCTACCTGCCTCAACTGCTCCGCAGCCAGAACAAAGTGCAGAATTGGAAATTCGATTAACCCGTGGTCGCAGACCAGGCGCGTGGAATCCTGGTCTGCGGCCCCGGGGTAAACCCTCGCGCCATCCGGCGATTTGGTAGCCGCAATTCGCTCATACGTTCGAAACTCGTTGACCATCGCACTTGAGTCCCGATAGACTTTGCTACAAATCATGGAGAAAAAATCATGCCGACATCGACTCAGGAATTGCAAAGCTTTCAGGAATACGCCAAAGCTCGCATCCAAAACAACGGAGCGCAGCTGGACCTTGAGGATCTGCTTGACGAATGGAAACACCAGAATCAGGCCCCCGAAAGGCTTCACGATGACATTCTCGCTGTCAAAGCATCTCTCTGCGACGTGGAATCCGGCGAAACCGGAACGCCGGTGGAAGACGTCATTCGCGAAATCAAAACCAAGTATGATCTTACCGGCACATAATGACGGATCGTCGCATTCGAATTCTTCTCGTACCCACAATCCGTGCTAGAATCGGGCCATGACACAGACAACTCTCAACACACAGGCAACGATTTTTTCTAGGGCTCTGGGTACAACGTCGCAGCCCATGACTGAAGATTTAGCGACGTATCTGCTGTCGATCCAGCTCGATCCATCCGACGAGCAGCGTGCCAACGCGCTTGCGGACAAGGCGCGGCAGGGCTCTCTCTCAACTCAGGAGCTAGCTGAGATGGATGAATATCGCCGCGTTGGCCGCCTGATTGAGACACTTAAGCTTCGTGCTCATCAGAAAATGAATCCAGCCGGATGAAAACGTCGCTTGTCGAACTTGTCTGGGATCGCGCAGCCAGTCGGTGTGAGTACTGCATGTTTCCGTCTGCTCACGCATGGCTCCCTTTTCAGATTGACCATGTCATTGCGGAGAAGCACGGTGGTGCGACGGTCGCTGAAAACCTCGCTCTCAGTTGCTACTACTGGAATGCACAGGCATAAAGCACAGATCCTTAACAGGGGTCGACCCTCGAAAAGCAGTAATTTCCGGGGTACTTTGCTACTGAGTTCGTGTTTTGGCGATCAGACAGGTGAGCGGATTCGCTGCCGGATCTTGTCCAGATT
>JBBQSE010000272.1:0-11312 GCA_038214195.1 Planctomycetales bacterium | reverse complement strand
GCGCGTGGAGCAGTTGGAAGGCCCATACGATATCCGGCAATCGCTTTTGTGCCGCCAGACGTCCCACAAAACCAAGCACTTTGTGTTCGTCGCTCAATCCTAGAATCTGCCGCGCCTGTTGCTTCGAATAGACGGGTTCGGCAATCGGCAGCGCATTTGGGATGACAGAGATCAGTTCGCGGGGAACGCCGACGCCGACATAGAAATCCGCGACACTCTGCGAGTTGGCCGTCATCGCATGAGTCCGCAGGATCTGACGGCGATCCAGACTCAGCTGCCAGCCACTTTTCCAGCTGTCAACACAGCGCTCTGAGACGACGATCTTCGTGTTGGGCGGCGCGATTCCCGGCAGTCGCACGTAAGCATTCGCGGCAAACAAATACGACTGCACGATATCCGGTTTCCACGACCTCAATTCCTGCCGCAGACGGAACCATGTGAGCGGATCGAAACGGAATCGCTTCCCCAGGACTTTCACACCGATCCCGGCGTCCTCAAGAACCTTCTGATACGGACCGCCGCGCTGCAGCGCGATGACCTGGACGCAGTACTTGTCCCTCGGCAGACTGGTCGCCAGCAGCGTCAACTGACGCTCCGCGCCGGATTGATCAAGTGTCGGGATAACGAAAGCGATGCGAATCAATTGAGACTCAGTGAAGTGGCAGAGGCGACGCAGGCACTCGATCGGACATGTCTGCGACTGATGATGTCGGGCGTCGTGAGTTCGCGAAGCATAGTGCAGCCGATGGATGTCGCAAAACGTCCCATGCTTCCGGCCCGGATTCACGTACCTCGTTACAACCAGCAAACTCGGAACAATCAAATTAATTGACACAATCGTTAAGATCGCTGTAAACGTCAATTTGCGCACAACCAGAATATTCGGACCTCGGCAGTGGCGAATCCCGTGCTGTAAACTGTTTCAGTATCACAGGTTGCGTCGTAATTTCGACTGTAACGATTGCGCCGATTATGCCGGTGGCACGGCCTGTGCATTCTATTTCGGTTGTTGTGACGAGAACGGTTGTAACAGTTGTGAGGAATGCGAGAACTGATGCCGGTTGCTGACTTCCAGAGAGCCAGCCGGCGACAGTCCCGAGAGAGACATTCCTCGCAGAGCAACCGGGCTTTGTTCGCAGCTTGAGAGAGGGAGACGGCGGCCTGAGAAACCGCCCGCGACTGACAGGAATTCAGTCGTTGTGTTCGTCCGACGCGAGATGGGGCATTGACGCCCCATTCTCGCTTCGGGTGACCTCCAATCGACGGACTCGCCGTCGCCCAACTTTAAAGCAAACACCGTCCCGGACGCTTCGTTTCTGGCGGCTGATCGGTCTTCGTCCTCAACGAGACCTGATCGCCCTGACACGCTTCCGCAGGACATCCACGAAATCAATTTCATCGAAGTTGAACGGCTGGCAGGCCCGGTTTTGTCTGCCAACGAACACCGTGACGCATCGTCACGGATCTCATTCCCTCTGAATTGTGTCTGGAGAATAACAATGTTGAATCTGCTGAAAGCTCTTCGGCAGGATGAGCACGGAGTGATCCTGTCCGCTGAAATCGTGATTGTTGGTACGGTGCTGGTCCTCGGTGTCCTGACCGGACTTACCTGCCTGCAAAAATCCGTTAATGGTGAACTGGGGGATCTGGCACACGCGATCGATTCGATCGACCAGTCTTATTCCTGGTCAGGACATCGCATGAATTGTCGAAACAACGGCTCCGGCGGCTGCTGCGCGTACACCGCTGGTTCCAGCTTCCACAATAACGAATGCAATCCCAACGCCTGCAAACACGACATCGTCGGGTGTCAGGACACCGTGCTGTATTCGGGCAATTGCGGCAATGGTGGTGGAGCATGTGGTTCATGCGGCGCACAATGTGGCACGACGGGAGTCTGTGGTTCCTGCGGCGCGACAGGATTTGGCGGGGGGATTCCAAACCGACCGAACTGCGTATCCACCGGCGTTCCGAAGATGCGGGTCTCCGAATATCCCGGTACCGACAACGTGCCACGCACTTCCAACGCCGGAAGGTCTCCGATCCGGTTCCCTGAACTCGAAGCTGTTCCGCAGCGGCATGAGTTCATCCATGAATCGCAGCAGCAGTTTCCAGTGCCGGGGCAAATTATTGAGCATCAGGTTCCAATGCACAGGGAAGTGTTGCCCGAGACCATTGAATCGAATGATCCAATTGCTCCGATTCCGCAGAATCAGCCATTGCCACCGATGCCTGACATGACTTGATCCGAACACAGAGTGATGGCTACTTTGGGCGACGCACGAAATACGCAGTCTCACGGGGCTCGGCATCCTTTTTCAGGGTGCCGAGTCCTTTTTCTTTGCGCCGTGCGACGCGGCTTGTAGCAGTTCTGACGGCTTCACCGGGCTTCGCCTGATGTCTGCCTTCGTTCGGCAAATTCTACCGAATTGAATTTGCTTTAGCGGAAACCGCAGTTCGATACCCAATCTGGTGTGTGTTTTGTCTCTCAATCAAAACAGGAACAGAACACACGCCAACGGTGGCGCCAGGGAGGCAGTCATCAGAACTCTGGGTTCGCCTGTTTTTGCCAAAAGGCCGTCGCAGGTTTTTCAGAGATATCAATCTTTTCTATGCGGAAGGAGCCGTGCCACAGGATGTGAAACTTTCCCTCGGAGAGTCCGTTGATGGCGCGACGTCAAACTTCAGTTCTGGCTTCAATTGGCATGTTGTCCATCGGTCTGGCGATCGGCGGGCATCTGGAATCGCTGCGACTCACTCAGTCCGCAGGAGCTAACTCAGAAGAAACAGGTTATGAACCCCGAATTCCCGCCAGTGCGACGGCCCTGGTGGAGAGCGGCAATCATATCTCCGATATCGCTGATGCCGTGATGCCATCAGCCGTGCATATTCAGGCGATTCGCGTCGATAGCGAACGCAAGGTCGAAGAGACCGGTTCCGGTGTACTGATGCGGAGCAAGTCCGTTCGTGGTCTGTTCGTGATCACGAACAACCATGTGATTCGCGGTGCTGAAAACCCAGCGATCGATGTGCTGCTGGCCGATGGTGTCAAGCTGCATCCTCAGAAAGTCTTCCGCGATGAAGAGAGCGACATCGCCATCATTCAGATTGCCGACAACGGTCATCCGACAGCTCGGTGGGGCGACAGCAACGGCGTCAAGATCGGACATTTTGTGCTGGCCGTCGGCAGCCCCTTTGGGCTCAGCCAGTCAGTGACGATGGGTATCGTGAGTGCTAAGGGACGCCGCGATCTTTCACTCACGGCCGATCAGTCGGTCACCAATCAGGACTTTATCCAGACCGACGCCGCCATCAATCCCGGCAACAGCGGAGGCCCGCTGATCGACATGTATGGCAGCGTCGTGGGAATCAACACTGCGATCGCTTCGAACAGTGGTGGCAACGAAGGAATTGGCTTCAGTATTCCCAGCAACCTTGTACGGCACGTATTCGAACAGATGATCATGCACGGGAAAGTCCGCCGCGCTTATCTTGGCGTGGAACTCGACAACAACTTCTCCGACGCAGCCGCTCAGCGACTGGGACTGACCCGTGCGGTCGGTGCCAGAATCGTGCGAGTTTACTCACACAAATCCAGCCCGGCGGTTCTGGCCGGACTGCGACCAGACGACGTTATCGTATCCTTCAACGGAGTTCAGGTGATCGATGAAAATCATCTGATCAATCTCGTCAGCCTGTCAGACATCGGTGCTTCCGTGAAAATGGAAATCTACCGTCAGCGTCAAAAGACCAATCTGAGCGTGCTGCTGACAGACCGCGACAATTACCGCACTGCCGAAAGCGCGGCTGAGACATTTTCAACTCGGTAACGACAAAGTCCCTCACCAGTGGTCTGTCTTGGTTGAGTTTACGAATCAGCCGCAGGGCGCTAGCCCCCGGTTTTCCCGACGTATAGAAGCCCGGCTTTTTTGAAAAGCCGGGCTTCTTCGTTTGGTCAGCCCGGTTCTGTCAGTGAGTTTCTCGCAGTTTCAGATAGAGCTTCTGCACTTCGCGGATGCAGCACTGACCATCCACTGCCAGCGCCTGACACCGCGCTTCCGCCGATTTCGATTTCGCGAGGAGCTGGCGAATCCGTGTCGGCACTTCTTCCCGTGAATCCGCATCGACGTCATCGTACGTCAGTCCAAAACAGGCGCAGATCGGTGCGTTGAGATCGTACGGATAAACAGGCGTCTTCAGTTCATTGACGAGCACGCTCTGTTCGAACATGTTGAAGTACGCAACGTCGCAGTCCGCGTGACTGCAGTACCACGCCGAATCTGCCATTCGCGACCGCACCGCTTCCTGGATATGCGTCTCCAGCGGCCCCGACCCGACGGCAGTCCCCACCGAACCGCACTTCGGACACAGCACACGCACATCAGCATCAGGTTCTCGGACGAAGGCTTTGTTCATGGGCTCAGTCTAAATGAAAAATTCGCTCTCGTCTCGGCAAATTGGCAATGGGCACTGTCGAGTGAGTCGTAACACGGTGAGCGGCAAGGCGCTAGCCGCCGGTTTTTCCTGTGTCTTCCGATCCAATACTGGCGGCTAGCGCCTTGCCGCTCATTGAATCACCAGTCCCCAACAGCATCGCCCGCATCTTTCGTGAACAATTTCTTCAGAATCGCCGGGTCCGTCTCACTGCTCATGAACCGCACTGATCCATCCGCCAGTTCAATGTGAGCACCTCCAACGTGCCACGACGAGATAAAACTGCCGGACTGTCCTTTGACCGCTCCAGGGCCGTTGATCGAAATGTCTGCGTGCGTTGGATCTGTGTCGCGAGGTTCTGACCAGACAATCGACATGCTGCACGATTCAACCGCCATGATGGTATTGGAAGTCCCGTCGGTGATGTCTTTGAACTTCGGTCCCTGAGCACCGTCAAAGAGACTGCCCGCCATCGTTGGAACAACGTACGCCGTTAGAAACCGACCACTGCGATCCACTCGCGTCGGTCGGCTGGGGCAATCGTAGGCCTGAACCACCTGACTTTGCAGCGGTGCATTTTCGACACTGTCCCACGCTCGTGTGAAATCATATCGTTTTGCCAGTTCTTGTTGCTCAACGAACGGCAGCAATGTCACTCGCCATGATGCTGCGGGGGTGCCCAGAGTCGCTGGCGGAAATCTGTCGTTACGATCGGAGTAGTTGAACATCCCCAGGCCGATTTGTTTGAGGTTATTCTTGCACTGACTGCGCCAGTAGTGTTCTCGCGGCGTCGATACGCCTGAGAAGAGAACGATGCCCGCGAAGAGTGTCATGGGCAGCGACACAAATGCGCAATTGACGGGGCCGCGGTTGGTCGGAGTTTTCCACCACAACCGGACGATCGTGCCAATACCGATCATTATGAAAGAACAGGGAATGGCTTGCCAATACAGCTGAGGTTGATAGGTGCTGTAGTGGTCAACCGAGGTCGTCCAATAGATGCCGGCAACCGCGATCATTGCCGACCACAAAAACATCCAGCCAGCGGTTGGCTTTGTGAAGTACGCCAGTGCCACTGGCAAGAGCAGACCAAAGATCAGGATGGACAGGATGCCATTGATCGTCCAATCCTGATTCTGCCAAATCGGTGGCGGGAATTCGTACATCTGCAATTTCCTTCTGGCGAGGACATGTCATGACTTCGATCATTCATCCTTCGGATAGAAAAACTCAACAAGGACGAAGATGAGGAGTCCCATCAGGGCACCAACTCCTGCGTTTCGGTAGTCTCGAAGTGGATGGAGCGACACTGGAAACACGCTTCGTGGCATGGCGAACAGGCCAAGCATCACTCCGTTGAACACAAAGAATAGCAGCGGAACGATACGGATCCTGGTCGGCCTGCCTGGATCTTTTGAGTTTCTGTTCGGAAGTTTTGTCGCCTCCGGTGCGGCATAAGGATTTAGATTTGAGTCAGCGTTCATTTTAAGATCTCAGTCAAGATTCACTTCGGCGGCACCAGTCGTATCGAACGTAAATCCATCAATGCCATCGGAGGCATCTCGGGAGCCGTGACAATGAGCTGCCCGCGTCCTCGATGCAGATCAATCGTTCCCGCCTGCCATGTCTGGTAGTTGTCCCATGTGCCGGTACCTGGAACTCGCGCGGTGAGCAATCGAGTTCCCGTCGAACACTTGATCAGGTTTCCGGCGGTGCTGTCGTCGCAGGCGAAATCGAACTCGACCGTCCAGTGCCCGGACTTTGGCACTTCAAACGTCCACTTTGCGTAATCATCCGTCGATGCCCAGTAGCCGAGGTTGCCGTACTTCTGTTCGAAGACGAGACTCGGCCCGTAGATTTCCGCTGCAGTCGCCGGGAGCGTGATTGTGCCGTCGGCGTTGGCCGCGACAAACTGCGGCGAGTTTCCATCAAAGCGTTTCCACGGCGTGCCGGTGGACTGCACAAACGCGATCACATTCACCATGTCCTGAGCGGACAAATCTTTCTCTAAACCCTCCGGCATCAGTGAACGTTTTGACGCGGCCAGCTCTTCAATGTCAGCGCGCACGACGGTGATTTCTTTGCCATCGTTGCCGATCAGAGTCAGACTGCCGCCCGTTTCGCCTTTCAGCATTCCCACATGCTGCAGCCCGTCTTTCGTCACAACCGTGTAGACGAGAAACTTTGATTCGACTGCACGATTGGGATCCAGAATCGCGGTCAGCAATGCATCCGTCGATCGATCTTTCAATGCCGCCAAATCCGCACCAACTTCCTTGCCGACGTCCTGCAGTCGGTGACACGTGCCGCAGCGTTTTTCGAACACGCCTTTGCCAGCGACTGCGTCGGATTTGAAATTTGAGATTTGAGATTTGAAATCTTCAACGACTGCTACACGAACGGACGTAACACTGCCGCTCAGCATCGACTTTGCCCGCATTGCCGTTTTCTCATTGCGATGATTCAACAAACTGTCCAGCTGAATCGCATTGAAGTCACTTTCTGTCAGTGTTTCATCCGCCACAGCATTGAGCACCAATTCCGTTGAGGATTCCCGCTGCAGCAGCAACGTCAGTACTTCTGCGTGTACGACCGGATCAAAGGTGTTCAAACCGGCGATGAGCCGCTTAACAGTCGCCGGATTCGTGCTGCGTGCAATGATTCGGACGGCGGCCATCTGCACGGCGGTCGGCGTCCGTGGAGTCAGGAAGTTGTTGAGCTCTTCGCTGGCCGAATCCACCTGCCCTGCCACATCCGCAAATTGCAAGGCCGCCGCCCGCCGATCAGAATCAGCGGATACATTCTTCGCCACCGTGATCGCGGTCGCACCGGCATTGGTCAAGGCAGCTTGGAAGTGTTTGTTCAACTTCAGGTTCGGAGCGACATCACTGCGAAGCACATTTCGCAATGTCTCTGCGATGAGCTCAAACCGCGACGCTGGTGCTTCGTTGTCGATGGTATTGACGAGCTGCATCAACGGCTCGCCCAATGCCTCGCCGCGTCCCATGGCGGCGGCCTGTGCGAGCAGGATGCCGATGAGTTCTTCGTTGAGTTCATCTGCCGGGACATTCAACGCTTCCTTAAGCACGCCAGCAATGTTGTCGGGGGCCAGCGATGTTAGCGTTGCCTCACGAATAATTTTATCGTTGAAATCCCGCCGCAAAAAATTTGCAAGCAATCGTGGGGTTTGCGGACTGTCAATTTCCCCCAACGTGAGTGCTAGTTGTAAACGGACAGATGAATCATCGTCATCCGTGATCTTTTGAAGAATCGACATCACCAAACCGATTGCAGCTCTTTCCTTTTGAGACGACTCAAGCATCTGAATCGCCAGTTTTCGACTCTGCGGCCTGCCATCATCAAGCAACGATGGAATCAGAGTTGCTCTCGCCGCCATGCCCTGGCCAGAATTAAGCTCGTGACAGATAGTCGAGAGTAGTGCGCCTGCCTGGACACAAACTGCTTCATTCGGCTCCGACGACACGGACTGAACCAGCGCTAGAATATCGATCTTTCCCATCTCGTGCAGGCGATGGATCAGAATTCGATGCGCCGTGTCTCGCCACCATCCGTTGTCACTTCGCATCCGTTGTCTCAATCTGACCATCGGAATCTCATTCCATGGTTGGTCAAAGTAGCCATCACGCTCCGCGTGATGAGCATTCTGGTTTTCACGGTCATCAACCAATGCCGCATTCGCCTCATCTGCGATCGTTGATTCAGCGACGGGCGAAATTGAATCTCGCGGCGCCGTTGTGGGCTCGTCACGGTGGAGCGTGACGGCTACATTTTCTCCGCAACATTCCCCCGCCGGTATGATTCGCCAGATTCTGCCGCGATCATTCCCTGCGTATAAATTCATCTTCCGCTGATACTCGGGCGGGATCCATTCCGGATGCTCAATCACTGCGCGGTACATGTCGGCGACCCAGATTGCGCCGTCAGGGCCCGTGCGAATCATGGTCGGGCGAAACCAATTGTCGGACGACGCCAGGAACTCCGACTGTTGTTCATCAGCCGCGCGTTCGCCCTTGTAACCGTAGCCGTCGCGAGTCAGCACGAGTCGCGAGACAAGGTTATGCACGGGCTCGGAAGTGAATGCGTTGCCGTAGTATTGCTCGCCGAGATAGTTGTCGCGATAGATCATCGTGCTGCACGCGGATGTGAATCGATTGGCAGATCCAAACTCGTTAAATCGAGCCAGCGTGCGGCTGGTGGGATACACCGGAGCCGGTCCGGGAATCACCGACACTTGCGCGGTGACCTGCGAAACCCCGGCGTGAGGATTTCGTCGAACGTAGCGATCTTCGAGGACATACTGCCAGATCGGATTGGAATTGTTGTTGCCGAACCAGTTGCCGAAGTCGTCACGTTCTCGACCGAATTGAGTTTGGCCGCTGACCGTGTCGAGACCGTTGGTGTCGGGATGAATTCGCAAATCGCGGCCACGAGAGGAGACAGGCGAGCGGTTGGGCGTCAGCCCACCGAGTGCGTTTTGTTCTGTTGTCCCGTCCGAGTCGTTGCGGGCGTCTTCTCGGGTGGCTGACGCCGCCCCGCTCGCCGGAACGTAGCCTGTCCCAACGATGTCCCCACCACTGTCCCCGTTCGCCAAATACAGCCACCCATCCAATCCCCAGCGCAAACCGTTGACGCGATGTTGCTGATTGCCTTCTGTGAATCCTTTGTAAAGCGTCTGACGAACATCCGCCGCACCGTCGCCGTCTGTATCTTCGGCATAGAAAATCTCCGGCGCCATTGTGACAATCACGCCGCCCCGCCAGCAGTGAATGCCGTTGGGAAACGCGAGACCATCAAGGAACGTCGTGGCCTTGTCGTAGACGCCATCTTTGTCGGTGTCTTCGAGCAAGCGGACGCGACCGGACGAGGATTTAGGATTTAGGATCTTGGATCTCGTCGTCTGAGCATCCTGCGATTCACTCGATCCTGGATCCTCACTCTTGGCTCCTCCCGCTGGATAATCCCCCATCTCCACAACCCACAGCCGCCCTCGTTCATCCCAGTCAAACGCCACCGGATCGTGGATCAACGGTTCAGACGCGGCAAGCACGACTCGCAGGTCTGGCTTTGTCGTCATGCACTTGAGCGATTCCTCTGGACTCTTCGGTGCCGGGAAATCCTGTTGCAGTTTTTCGGAATAGAAATGATGCGGCAGCAGTTTTTGGACGGCGTCACAGATCAGGTCTTCGGTTTCGGGAGCCAGTCGAGTCGGACGGCGGTAATAGAGCATCGACGAATCGCATTCGTAGCCTCCCTCACGCAACACGCGAGCCGACGCGATGTAACACGGGACGTCGTTGCTGTACGCATTGATCCACAATCGATCGCTGTCGAACATCTCGTTCATGCGGATCGAGTAATCGACAACAACTTCGCCGCCGAGAAACACCATCGCCAGATCTTCGCCAAAGCACCAGGTCTGCACCGGATAGTTTGGAATGGTTGTCGGGATCTCTTTGCCGTCGTCGAGCATTTTCAGAAAGTAACGAGCTCGTGAGCCCGTGACGCCGGGTTCTGCCGCTTGCTTCTCCCAGTCTTCCCGTGACGGCAACGGCGCGAGCGGCAAAGCGATTCGCGTCATGTTGCAGGTGATGTGTGGGTTGATGCGACGAATGTACCCATCACGCTCCGCCGTGATGAGTCGCGTACTTTCACTTCCGTCATCCGGGGCCACATCGCCTAATTCTGTTGCCTCGGCTTTCGGCTTTCCGCTTTCCGCTTTCTCCACCGGCGTTGCTGAATCGAGTGGCGTTCCAATAGGCTCATCACGGCGGAGCGTGATGGGTACATTGAGCAACCGATTCACTTCATCCGCGATCGTCCGGCCATGCAGCTTCGCCTGTTCGTGCGTGCCGCGTGGCGAAGGATTCGCGTCCGCTCCGCAGCCGATCGCGATTAACGCCACGGCACCGGGATGATCGGCTTCGAGCTTGTCCGCCGCGAAGCCGGCCCAGTCGCCGGAGATTTGATTGAAGTCACCGGTTTCCGTGGTGCAGTGACACGCATAGTTGGCGAGTACCGCGATAAGTTTTCCATCCGTGTCGTGCGCCGCCAGCACGGGGACTCGTTTGTCCGTCGGGCCGTCGGGAACTTCACCGAAGCCGGACCACTTGCCATTGGTGAGGGCTCGGCGATTCATCGCGAAGTTCGTTTCGCCGAATCCGGAGGACAGGAATCCCGGCCGCCGCGCTGCGATCGCTTTGTCCACAACGTCCACGAGTTTGTCGATGAGTTCCGTTTCGTACTGAGCCAAATGCGCCGCATGATCTTCGGGAACTTCCGCGAAGATGTTCGGCGCGAAACCGCGCAGCCACGGCGCGGAGTGCGAGTGCGTAGAGCAGATCGCAAACCGCTCACGCGCGATGCCATGCTTTTCGGCGAGCTTCTCGAAGACGGCTTCGGTGATTTCAATGGGCACGCCGCAGTTATCGACGGTCACCAAAACGGTGAACGGTGCGGCAGTCGTCCCTTCTCCCCGGAGATCGGGGGAGAAGGTGGCCGGAGGCCGGATGAGGGGGCTTGACGCGGCTGTCTGCGATTTTGAATTAGCTGAGGCTTCTGCCTCGATTTCTTGCCCCCTCACCCTAGCCCTCTCCCCCGTTGGGTCGGTTTTTGGTGTGGCAAGTCGTTCGACGGGGGAGAGGGGACTTTGGATTTGACCGGTTGTTGTCGCTATCGATTTTTTGTCTCCCCCAATCACCAGTGCCCGCGCATGAATCTTCACTGCGACTCCTTCCGATTCCTTCATGCGATTGCCGTAGCCGGTGAGACGCACGGGATAGTCCGGTGTGATATCGACCACGGCGGCGCCGATGGAAATTGGTTCGGTATCGGCGAGCGGGGCGGGGGGAGCCCCCCCC
>JBBQSE010000271.1:0-11321 GCA_038214195.1 Planctomycetales bacterium | reverse complement strand
ATGATCAAGCTCAGCCATATTGGAATCATGATGCGCCGCTGTGCGCCGCCTCCAAGAGACCCTGATTTCCGTTACCGAAAAAATCTCATCCACCTACCAAATTCCAGCAATTCCACTGACGCAATTTCCGGATAGACTCTCAGTCCATATCGGACCATTATTTATCGAGCGTTCCTAAAGTACTACCTCTTCACAACACAGGCATCATGATTGAGCAGAGCCTGCGCGAGCACTGTTGCGGCGGCGGCTTCGATCGCCGGAATCGCTGCGTCATGCGGGGACTGCCCGATTTTGAGGAGTTGAACGGCGTCCGCTGGATGACTGCGGAAGTGTTCGAGTTGTTCGTTGTAGAGCTGCGTCAGGATTTCCCGTTCGCGCGCATCCGGTTTGCGGCTCAGGCAGCGGAGACAGGCTTGTTCGATCATCGTGTCAACGTCGCCGTTCGCAGCGAGATGCAGTGACTCACCCAGTGCGCGGGCGGCTTCGACGTATTGAATTCCGTTGAGCAGAATCAGAGCCTGCAGCGGTGAATCAGTGCGTTCGCGTTTGGCGGCGCAGACGGCTCGCCGAGGTGCATCGAAGGCGATCATGGCGGGCGGCGGACCAGTGCGACGCCAATTGGTGTAGATGCTGCGTCGATAAACGTCGTCGCCACTGCTGGCGGCGGCAGGTTTGAAGGCTTCGGTCATCTCGTAAGGGCTTACGGGCGGGCCGCCGATTTTTTCCTTCAGCAGTCCAGCGGCGGCGAGCGCGTTGTCGCGGATCATTTCGGCGGGCAGGCGGAATCGAGGCCCGCGAGCCAGCCATTCGTTGTCGGGATCGTCGGCCATGGTCTTGCTGTCCGCGAGGCTCCGCTGACGATAGGTTTTCGTCAGCACGATAGACCGCACCAGTTGTTTCATGTTCCAGTGAGTTTCGATCAACTCCAGCGCCAGTGAATCCAGCACTTTCGGATACAGCGGGCGACTGCCCTGACTGCCAAAGTCCTCTGCGGTTTTCACGAGACCGCGACCGAACAGACTTTGCCAGACGCGATTCACCGTCACACGGGCGGTGAGCGGATGTCGCGGATCTGTCAGCCAGCGGGCCAGACCAAGTCGATTTCGGGGAGCATCCTCCGGGAACGGCGACAACGCCGCCGGAGTTCCTGCGAACACCTCTTCGCGGCGCTGTGTGTATTCCCCACGATACAGCACGTACGCTTTCTTCGGCTGCGGCAGTTCCCGCATCACCATGATTTCCTTCAGCCCGTCGTTGTACTGCGATAGCGCGCTGCGTGCCGTCTGCAATGCAGCGAGGTGCTGAGTCCAGACTTCGTCGCTGGTGGCCAGATAATGATCAAGCAGCAGCGACCGTTGCTGATCGCTGAGTTGATCGACGGGCAGACCGAGGATGCCATTCACGGTCGGTGCATCAAACGTGGCGATTGCCTCCAGATCGCTGAGTTCACGTGAGAAGACGCGAAAGTCGTCGATCATGCCGCCTCTAAAACCACGGTCGCGAAAGCGTTCTCCCAACGCGATATTGTCACCCCCGCCGCCAGTGATTTCGCGGGTGAGATGATCTTTCACAAAATCGACTTCGATTTCATGGCCGTTGATTCGCATCGTCAGTCCCTTCGCTCGGCTGCTGCCGTCGGACGACACGACGACATGCACCCATTCGTTCAGAGGCAATGCGGTTTTTGCGGCAATCGAGGCGGCGTTGCCTGGCCAAAAGTGAATCAGCGACCATTTTAGACGCCCATCTTCAATCAGCAGTTCGTAGCCTCGACTGGCCGCGTCGGTCCACGCGCGGGAGCGATGAAACACGACGGCGCGTTCTTTCACGTCGGGCGTTTTGAGCCACAGCGAAACACTGAAAGGTTCTTCACGTTTGAAGTTACCAAACGGCAGATCGACCGGATCGTCTCCGGTGAATTCCACGGCATTCCCGTCGTGTCCCGGCACAAGTCTATTTTCGCCCTTCAGCACGGCTGGCTTGTCGGCCGCGACGGAATTCGCCAGCTTGCCGCCTTCCATAGTTTCGAACTGGAATCGCCCAAGTTCGGGCAGAGACAGTGCGTCGCCGCGCTTTTCCTGTCTGGCGTTCAGCCACAATGCAAAAGCGGACTCTCGCTCAGATCGAATCGCCATGCTTTTCTGTTCCAGCTCAACAACAGTCTGTTGCAAGTCGGCAAGTTTCTGCTGCGACGACGCATCCGTCATCGTGAGCGCTGGCGTCGGCGGAGAGAGTGTGAAGTACGAATACAGCCCGGCTTCGTCGATATTCTGAAACATCGCAAAGAACTGGTAGTACTCCCGGTGCGTGATCGGATCAAACTTGTGATCGTGACAGCGAGCGCATTCGAAGGTGAGTCCCAGGAAAGTCGTGGCGAACGTTTGGACTCGATCGCAGACGTATTCCACGCGGTATTCTTCCTCGACACTGCCGCCTTCCGCTTCCTGCTGATGCAGGCGATTGAATGCCGTCGCCAGGATCTGTTCGTCGGTCGGCTCCGGCAGTAGATCGCCGGCGAGTTGCCATGTGATGAAATCATCGAATGGCAGGTTGTCATTGTATGCTTTGATGACCCAGTCGCGCCATGGCCACATTTCACGTTCGCGATCGACCTGAAAGCCGAAGCTGTCGGCATAGCGCGCAGTGTCGAGCCAATCGACCGCCATTTTCTCCCCGTAACGCGGCGACGCCAATAGACGATCAACGAGTTTTTCAAGGGCGTCCGGTGAGACATCGGCAACAAACGCCTTGACCTGCTCCGAAGTTGGCGGCAAGCCGGTGATGTCGAAACTCAGACGGCGAATGAGCGTGTTACGATCCGCCTCCGGCTGCAGCTGCAGACCACGGGAGACCAATCCGGCGCGGACGATTTCATCGATCCGATCGGTGACGTTTGTGCTGGCGGACGAACCGAGCGCTGCCTTAGAAGGTGGAATGAAAGACCAGTGGCCTTCATACTCGGCTCCCTGTTCGATCCAGTGTCGCAGCGTGGCGATTTCCTGCGGTGTGAGTGGTGTCAGCTTGGCCTGTGCGGGCGGCATGTGTTCGTCGGGATCGGTGCTGAGGATGCGTCGCAGCATTTCGCTTTCAGCAGGTTTCTGCGGCACGATCGCTCCTGAGGCAATCGCGACGTCGCGGTCATCGAGTCGCAAATCGGCTTCGCGTTTTGCACTGTCGGGGCCGTGACAGAAAAAACACTTGTCGGAGAGTATCGGTCTGACGTCGCGGTTGAAGGTTACACGTTCGTCGGCGCGCATGGAAGTTGCGAGCAACAACATAAGCAGAGCGGCAATCAGTCGGCGGCGTGAGCCACCGGATCCATCATTCCAGGTGTGACAGAGCATCAAGGCCTTGGCGGCCAGCACAATCGTTCGCACAGAATTCACCTTTCACAGTTCCAGACGCTGTGGAATCGCAACGATCTGAATTCTGACAAATTCAGCTGTGAAAGTCATGTTACACCTCGCGTGGGCATGAAATGATGCAAGGCGAGCGGAGCGGCGTAAGCCCTCCGAGTCAAATGCGTGCAACTCGGTAGGCTGACACCCACCGCTCGCGAGGTCACCGCAATCATCACCGCGTAATGTATTGACGTCGCGTGGGCAGGAATGAGGCTGTCAATCCTCGTTCCAGGGCTCCAGCCCTGGGACGCAACGTACTGGAGGCTCCTGCCTCCAGCGAGAGTCACGGGAGGCAGGAGCCTCCGGAGCAGCGTGTTCCGAGGCTGGAGCCTCGGAACAAGGACATCAATTCAGACCGCGTGCAGTATGATGACGGTTCTCAGGGATCGCGGCGATAGCGAGCGAGGGCGGCGTTCGAGATCCGCTGCAAGGCCCTCAGCATGCCCATCACAATCCCGGCACCGGCATCGTTGAGCAGCCAAAATGCCAGCAGCGTGAGTCCCGCCGAACCGCCCAGCAGCCATGTTCGCAATGATCCGTTGCTCGCCAGTCGTACCACCACCGCTTCCACGGCAGGATGCAGCGGAGGTTTCGGGGCTGCGGGCTTTTCGTACTCGCCGCCGAACATAAGTCCTTTTGAAACTGGGACGAATTCCTTCTGGGATTCGCCAGACTGCGTCGCCTGCACCAGACGTTTGGCGAACTCGGGATCTTTCTTCAGCGTGGCCGCGACGCGTTCCAGGTAATCGGCTTCGTCTTCCAGTTCTCGCAGTCGATTGCTGTTGTTCGAGTACTGCTGCCGCACGCTGACCCAGTCGGCGATCTTCGGCGACAGCGCGACCGCCGCGTACATCGCGACCGAGACCAGCAGCGTGGACCAGAACGCGATCGACATAAAAAACGAACCGACCGTCTGAGGAACTGCGGGCAGTTCTTCGGAGGTCGGTTCGATGTTGTTGTCGGATATTTCTTCGTCCATCGCTGTTCGTGAAGCACGATGCAGCGATGTTCCGTCCGGAAGACTAGCTGATCGTACCGCCAAAGGTTGCGGTGTCACCCAGCATCTCTTCGATGCGGAGCAGTTGATTGTACTTGCAGATGCGATCCGTACGGCTCGCCGAACCCGTCTTGATCTGCCCGGTTCGCAGAGCCACTGCAAGATCGGCGATCGTCGTGTCTTCGGTTTCGCCCGACCGATGACTCATCACGGCCGTATAGCCATGACGATACGCCAGCTGGACAGCCTGAATGGTCTCCGTGAGCGTACCGATCTGGTTGACCTTAACGAGGATACTGTTTGCGATGCCCTTTTCGATTCCTTCGCCGAGGCGATCTACGTTGGTTACGAACAAGTCATCGCCCACCAATTGCAGCTGTCCTCCCAGTTTATCGGTCAGCTTCTTCCAGCCATCCCAGTCGTCTTCTGAGCAGCCATCTTCGATTGAGCAAATCGGATACTTGCCAGCCCACTGATCCATCAAACCAACCATCCCGTCGGCATCAATTTTCTTGCCGTCGATAGTATAGAGACCGCTCTTTGAGTCAAAGAATTCTGTCGCGGCACAGTCCAGGGCGATCTGAATCTGTTCGCCCGCCTGATAACCGGCGGCTTCGATCGCCTGCATGATGACCTGCAGAGCTTCTTCATTGCTCTTCAGGTCTGGAGCGAATCCGCCTTCGTCGCCGACTGCGGTGCTCATTCCCTTGCCAGCCAGGACCTTCTTCAGGCTGTGGAAGATTTCGGCACCGGCGCGAAGCGCGTCGCTGAAGCAGTCGAAGCCCAGCGGCATCACCATGAATTCCTGAATGTCGATGCCGTTGTTAGCGTGCGCACCACCGTTGATAATGTTCATCATCGGAGCTGGCAGGCAGTTCGCGCCGACACCGCCCAGATAGCGGAACAAAGGCAACCCGCAACTTGCCGCAGCCGCATGGGCGGAGGCAAGGGACACGGCCAGAATCGCATTGGCACCCAGTCGCGCTTTGTTCGGCGTTCCGTCCAGTTCCAGCATCGTTTGATCGAGCACGGCCTGTTCGTAAACGTCCATGTCCATCAACGCATCGGCAATCTCGCCGTTGACGTTTTCGACGGCCTGCTGGACACCCTTGCCCAGGTACCGTTTCTTGTCATTCGTGTCACGCAGTTCGCAGGCTTCATGAGCCCCCGTGCTGGCACCACTGGGCACTGCGGCGCGACCGACAGTGCCGTCTTCGAGCTGAATATCAACTTCGACAGTCGGATTTCCGCGACTATCAAGGATTTCACGGGCATGCAGAGCGGCAATCGCGAGACTCATAGGACAAATTCTCCGAACGGACATTCCTGAATGGATGGACTTTTTGAGTTGTCGAAGATTCCCGACAAACTCAGGTTCTGCCCGATTGTAGCAGTCCCATCATTCCGCGTCAGTCATGCGGCGAATGCTCCCAAAACGGGAATTTCGAGCGGGTTTACTAGCGATTCAGCAATTTATTCAACCCCTTGTTCAGCGCCTTATCTACTTCATTGCCGACCTTTTCCTGGATCTGCTGCGTTCCCAGATTTTGAAGCAGACCTGCCGTGTCAGGCTGAGGGTGTTTTATGGTGCCTCGGAGCGGAATACTGACTGTCCGAATGTTGCCGCCCGACGACGATTTTTCCAGTGGCACATCCAGCGTGATCTGCAGTTGCTCGTTCAATCCTACAGCGCCGGATGACTTCACTCGATATCCCGCCAGATCCATGATCAGTCCGTCGTGCGTCACATAGCCCTGACGCACCTGAACGGGAATTGTCTGCTCCGGCAGCGTCAAGGACTTCGACGAGAGACCATTCGATGGATCGCGGCGTTGCAGCAGATCAACGATTTCCAGCATGGGGGCAAGCGATGAACCGGCGGTAGCCTGAGCCTGATGGATCGTGAGTTGACCGGCGACATCCGAATTCTGGACTGCGTTGAAATCCCACAGGAATCGTTCAACGCGCAGCGACATCTGTCCGTTAACATCTGCCGCGTCTGCCATCATGGGAGCGACGTAGCCAAGCCATTCGCGGCATAGCTCGGGCGTGACTTTTACATTTTCAACTCGACTGCCGGATCCAAGCTGTAGCCGTGACGAGGCAAAATTGTACTGAGCCATCGCGTTCATTGTGCCGCCGTTGAGCGAACATTCGACTGGCGAGGTTCGCACCAGATTGTTGTCCAGCGTCGCTTGAATCGCAGCCCCGCCGAGATTGAGGCCCCACAGATTTGCCGAATCCCACTTGATCCCCCCGGAGCCCTGCAGTCCGTGTACAGTGCCGGATGCAACCGTTTGAGATGAGGCTGGCTGAACCGTCCCGCTCAACGCCGAAGGCGAACCGTTCAGCTTGAAGATGTCGCGTCCCTTCCCGGAAAATGCCAGGCCGGAGTCCGCCGCAAACACACGACGACTGAGAACGTCCAGGTCGTAACCCGTGTCGGCGGTCAGATCGACGAGCGTATCGCTTTCGGCTGCGGAGACCGTTCCTGTGATGACAGCGCTCAACCCTGGGATGTTGATCGTTCCGTTTGTAATTTCGAACTGATCGCCCAGATCCGTCGTCGTCATGCTTAGATTGATCTCGGCTTCATCGACTGCGAATACGGAAGCCGGAGCGGATGCGAGTCGGCTTTGCGACACCGACGAGACTCTTCCACTTTGCAACGTCGCAACGTTGGTCGGAGAGATCCGCACAGCCAGCCGGATTTCACGCTTGGGAGTTGCCGTCAGATCGGCCACGACCTGCGACTGCTCGGCAAGGAAGGAGGCATCAAACCACGGTCCCATCAGTGTTGTCAACGCTGCCCCGGACCCTTCGACATGCACGGTCCCATCCAGCATTGATGTCACGGAATTTGATGGCATGATTTTGAGTGAGGCGCTGCTGGCTCTCACTTCGGATGAGTTAAGCTGCAGACCTGTCAGCTGGACGGCATCTGCCTGCATCGCGATCAGAGTTTGAAAATTGACATCGCCGCGAATGCCCGGCTGTGGCACGTCAGCAAACTGCTGCAGAGTCTGCCACAGTGACGCGGGCTGCACCAGCCCGGAGACTTTCCATCCTGCATCAGCCGGAATGCAGTCAATCGTCCCGAAATCGGCGGTCAGCCGCGCCTTGGCAAGGTCCGGCACACCATTCGTAAATGGCCCGGCGAGTTCCAGATTCATATTCGAATCCACACGGAGCGGCTTGCCCGCGCGCACGGCCTGTAGCCCATCGGCACGAGCAACCACCTGCCAGCTTCCGAGTTGAGCAGAGTTGCTTGAATTCGATGCGACGCCATTTGTCGCCGTGGCGGAGGCTGCGGAGCCGATCGCTTTAAAAGTGAGCTTGCCGTCCTGGATCGTGACATCGTCGTGCAGCGCCAGCGTCTTGCGCAGTGACGATGCGACCTTCGCCAGATCAATGGCCCCGTTGATTTCCACCTGCTGAGATTGACCAGGCGATCCTGTTGCGGCACCACTTCGCCCGTGACGAATTTCCCCATTGCCATTGACTTCTGCGACCGCCGTCGAGATGTCAAGATTCTGAATCAACATGCCGTCCTCAGCGATCGCGATGCCTCCTGTTGCGCTGACCGTGCCCAACGGCAGCCATTCCTCCGCAGCCCAGTCTGTCTGTCGAATGCGAACGTCCTCTCCCGCCAGCATGACGCGACCGACGAGTCCGTCCTTGATTTCGGCACCGGCCAATCGAGCGTCAATACCACACGTCACGACACCGTTTAAGGTTGTGTTGATGCCAAGCATTGAAAGAAACGGTTGCACCAACCGCAGATCAACGTCTCGCGCGCCGATCTGAATGGCCTGACGCCCCTGGTCGTCGGCGCGCGGCTGCAAATAAATCTGAAGCCGCGCTGCGTTGACGTCACCTGACGGATCGGTCCCAACCAAATCCTCCAGCGGAACATCCGGAAAGTCGTTGGCAAGCTCATCCAGCCCGGCGGCAATTCTCGCTGGACGTGAGTTCATGCGATTCGTTCGACTTGCGGCCTGCAGACCACCCGCCTTGCTGATCGACGCGGACAACTTCATGAGCGGCAACCAACGCGCAGTGTCCATCGTCGAGAATGTGCCGTTGATGTTCGTTACTTCGGCGATCACCGCAGTCGCTGTTGACGGATTCGACTTCTCTGCACCCGCATCGACTGCCGATGTCAGAGTTGGATCCATCAGCGAGATCTGTGGTGCCGAGCCAAGTTGCACGGCTCCGTCTTCGATGGTGACCCGAAATGGGAATCGGTCGCCGCTGGTGTCTTTGGATTCGCCAAAAATTGCGGTGATCGTACGATCGAGATTTGTTCCCTGATCGTCAGCGATTAACTTAAGGCGCGGGGACTTGACCGAAATGCCCGTTCCTCGCCCTGTGTTGAGCACAATGCGCCAAAGTGGCTCTGCGGTCTTGATTCGTTCCACGTCGCACAAAACCGGAACCTCTGATCGCGGCGTTCCACGATCGAGTTGCTGACTCAGATCGAGTATTTTCAAATTCGTGATTTCCACTGGTGCCCACCAGTGCAGTGTCACGCTTCCAAACGACACAGCATCAGCCAGCTTCGGATTCAACTTTTTCAGCACCGTCTGCCCTGAACCTGTGAGGCTTACGGCGCTAGGGGCGGCAACAGCAGCGGTCACCAGCAGTGCCGTCAGTTTCAGGAACCATAGAGATTTTTTGACCGGTTTCGACTTCTTCGTGGGTTCCGGCTGTTCCTGGTCGGGGATGGCAACTTTTACCATGATTGAGCCTCACTGCTGACATCAGAATCCAGACGCCATTCCCACGGCGTCCTGTTCCGCCCCCCGGCTCCTTCGTTGGCGCACATCGAGAGCGGTCATAGCTGTTCATCGACCAGCAGGCGTCGTTAGACCAGTTTCAACCGGCAAGGTCAACCAGTCATCCTTGTTTGCCTGACGTCTGTGAGACTGGGGTATTTATTCCGGTCCGGGTGGAACGGCTAAGCACCCGTGCATAAGTTAAATTGTATAATCGCAGGATTCACAATCAGGGGACTGACGTCCCCCGCTCGCCGGGAATCCGGCGAGCGGAGCGGCGTAAGCCCTCCGAGTCAAATGCGGGCAACTCGGTGGGCTGACACCCACCGCTCGCCAAGTTATGCACCAGGACTCACGCACGGTTGCAGATCCATTCCCGGAACCCACGAAATGGAAATGCGGACGCCAGGTAAGCCGACTGATCATCAATTGGTTGATGACGCACGAGATCGTCGCTCGTCGGGCATGACCTTGACACACCGCATCTCCTGATCAATTCGCCCCTGCAATTTAGTCACTGCACCGACTCTGCGAAGTCAGGGTTCATATCGAGCATCAGATCCCGGAGTCGCTGTCGAGCACGGCTCAGTCGCATATCAACGGCCCCTGCTTTGCATTCAAGTGATTCGGCGATGCGTGCCGCAGACCAGTCCATTCCGAATCGAAGAACCAAAATCAGACGATCCTGCTCGCTCAGCAGGTCAAGAGCATTGCGCACAATCTCGCGCGTCTCTGAACGGTCGCTGCACTCCAGGGGACTCTGAGCAGAATCCGAAGTCTCAAAAAATTCAGCTCTGCAGGATTCTGAATTCTTTTTGGTTCTGGCGACATCGCAGAGCCAGTTACGTCCAACAAGCAGTAACCAGGCTCGTGGGTTTCTGATGTGGCTCACGTCCTGTTGCTGGAGTCGAAGAAATGCTTCCTGCAGCGCATCCATGGCTCGCTCAGCATCATTGCAAAATGCATAGAACATGCTCCACAGCTCACGATGAAGCGATTCATAAATCGATTCAACGCTGTTGATTTGTCGTGGCTGGGACGCTGGGGCGGTGGTGTTTAATCGCTGAACAAGTGTTTGTGACATGACTTCTCTCCGTCTTGTAGTTGGACGCTGCTGACATCGGGTTGAGCATTGATTGCTCACGGCGATTAATACGTCGACAAGCGGAGTTTTTCGCTGAGAAACGTTGTGTTTGCGTAGTTGTACGGATCCGTATGAATACGTAGTGCTCGTGCAATTACTCAGCGGCGTGCAGGATCAGGCGAACCAAGTCGGCAATGGTCCGCAATTTGAGTTTCTTCATCAGATTCGCACGGTGTGTTTCGACCGTTCGCTTGCTCAGATCTAGTTCACGAGCAATCACTTTGCTGGCTTTGCCAGCCACAACCAGGTCGGCGATCTGACGCTCACGGGGCGAAAGCCGATCCAACTGGCTGGCTGCTTCGTTTTGTCGGCGACGGTGACCATGTTCAGTAAGCTCACTGGAAATGTCCCTGGCGGCCACGTAAATCAAACCATCGCCGCTGGCCGGAGCGGCGTTCCATTCAACAGGGCACATCGTCCCGTCTTTTCGCAGAAAATGGTTCTGCACATCGACGGCCGCCTTTCCGGAAGTCAGCTGGGACAGCATCTTGCGGCCTTCGGAATGTTCGTCTGTCGGCAGCAAATCAAGCAGCGGCATGCCCCGCAACTCGCTGACCTCGTATCCCAGGATCCGGGCCATGCCGGGGTTCACTTCCCGCAGTTGACCCGCGAGATCAGTGACGAACAACATTTCCGTAGAGATATCGAACAGTGTGCGCAGTTCGGTTTGGGTCCGATGCCATTCGGAGACATCTTCCGCCAGTCCGACGACACGCAATTCGTCTTTCGCTTCGTATGGCAGAGCAAAGCAGCGGTTTCGCACCCAGCCGACGGAACCATCCGGCAAATTGACTCGAAATGTCTCGTCAAATTTGCCTGCGGCGGCTTGAGTCAGAAACGCATCCCGAACCCGGTGACGATCCTGGTCATGAACTTTTTCAAGCCAGCACATGGGGTCTTCCATCAGTCGCTCGCTCGAGATTCTCCTTCGCCGTTCGATCTTCGTACCGACTTACATTACCTCGAAATGATCCCAGTCCATAACCCAAATCGCGCTGTCG
>JBBQSE010000270.1:0-11322 GCA_038214195.1 Planctomycetales bacterium | reverse complement strand
CATGCGGAGCCGCGCCGGGCCGAGATTGGCAAAACACGTGTAACATTCCATTCCGCCCTTAACCCTTAACAACCATACTCCCGCTGTCCCCACCGCCGCACGCGTTGCGCGCGGCGGAAGGCGGGATTTCAGTTACAATTCCAAAATAATCATTTACTTCGTCACGCCGTATCGCCACCGGCAGAGGCTGTGTCGGCTCTCCGAGCCTGAAACGCAAACGAATTCAGCGGTATTCCGCTGCCAACAATTTCGAAATCCGCCCGATTGTCCGCCGGGGCCGACTCAGTTGCGTGTGATGACTTCGTGTAGATTGAGAATCGTCCGGGCGACACTGGTCCAGGCGGCGAGTTCCGGTTTCGGCAGATCTTCGGCGACGGGTTTTGCACCGACGGACAGGACTTCGGCGGCGGCAGCCGGGTTGGCTTCGTATTCGGCGAGGTGTGACGTTAGTAATTGTTCCAGCACGGCAAGCTCTTCTTCCGTGGCCGGACGCGAGACTGCTCGACGGAACGCAAACGCCAGACGCTCTGCTGTCGTCGTACCGCCCTCACGGACGATCATCTCGGCGAACGCGTGTGCGGCTTCGACGTAGCTGGGGTCGTTGAGCAGGACCAGCGACTGCAGCGGCGTGTTCGAGCGGGCGCGATCCGCAGTACATTCTTCGCGGCTTGGGGCGTCAAACGCAAGCAGACTGGGGTGCAAATACTGACGCTGCCAGTGCGTGTAGAGTCCTCGCCGATATAGCTTCTCGCCCGCGTCATTTTGCCATTCGCGGGCGGGGAAATTCAGGTACGCCCAGTAACCGGCGGGCTGATACGGAAATACGCTCTTGCCGCCCACAGAATCCACAAGCAGACCGCCGATCTGCAACGCATTGTCGCGAACCAGTTCCGCATCGAGACGAAAGCGTCCCTGCCGAGCCAGCCAGCGATTGTACGGATCGGCTTCCTGGAGTTGATGATCGGCGAGAGATGACTGTCGGTAGGTGCGACTCATCACGATCGCCTTGATCGTGCGTTTCAGATCCCAGCCGTGGCTGCGGAGATCGTCTGCGAGGTAATCAAGCAGCAACGGATGGCTGGGCCATTCCCCCTGCGCGCCGAGATCGTCCAACTTGCGGGAGATTCCAGTTCCGAAATAAATCTTCCAAAGTCGGTTCACGACAACGCGCGCCGTGAGCGGATTTTCAGGGGCCACGATCCACTTTGCGAGATCAAAACGATTCAGACGCTGATCCGACGGCGGTACAGCGGATGACAGCGATGCGGGAAATGCGGGCGTCACTTCTTCGCCGCTGTCATCCATCCAGTTGCCGCGCGGCAGAATCCGAACCATTCGCGGAGCAACATGTTCGGTGATGAGCGTGGATGTAATGGATGTGTCCAGATCGGTTCGCTTCTTCTCAAGGTCAGCCAGTTGGTCGCGTGCGGGTTTCAACAGCGGGGCAATCGAACGATAGTAGTTTGTCACCTCTGTCTTTTGCGCATCCGTCCGCTGATCGGCCGCGATAGCGAGCGCCGCATTGATGCTGGGAGGTGCGGCGTCGGCGGCCCTGATCGGACGCGGCGCGGTGGTGACGGAGAGTCGAAAGCAGCCGATGTTATGTCCGGGATTGTCCAGGTTCTGTGCCATGACAATTTTCAATGTGTCGCCTTCGGCCAGTGTCAGATCGGCGACCGTTTCAAAGACTGCGAAATTGGGCTGACCGGCTTGCTCCATGATGGCCCAGCCCCACGTCTTTCCCTTTGCATCGCCATCAATCGCCGCTTCGACGGCCCACTTGCCGTAGGGATTTGCTCCGGCGGCTCCTGTTTGTTCGTAAGTGGCAGATGCGTTTTGAAGCGGCACGGCGACTTCGTTCGGAGAGTCTGATTCTGGGGCGTCTTTCTTTTCGGAACTTTCCGACGACGCAGCAGCTTTCGGCTGTTTTGTCACAATGAATTCAGACAGGACAAAATTTCCGTTCCCCGCACGGCCGGGGCCTTTTTTGGGCAACGAATCATCGGTGAGTACTTCCAATCGAAACGCCGTGACGTTCGGCGGCAGACTGCTGAAGCTGAGTGTGTAATTGTCCGTGGCCGGATTGAGTCCAACCGCCAGAACTGCGCCGTCGGCTCGCGGAATGAGTTTGGCTCCCTGAGTTGCAACCATCGAATCGGCTTTCAACGGCGTCCATGGGATCTGAGTTTTTTCCCATTCGGCCTGAGCGACCGTGAGTTCCGGAGTGTCTGTGTTGAGGATGGCCCTTGTCGCCGCGATCTGCTCGTCAAATTTCGCCATTTCCGCCGCCTGCTGCTCGTTGGGCACTTTGACGGCCGGCCCCCAGACGCCAGTGTCGTTTGCTCCGGAATACAGTCCTTTTTCCTTGATGTCCGCGAAGAACGCCTCAAAGCGATAGAAGTCGCGCGTGGTCAGGGCGTCAAACTTGTGATCATGGCATTCCGCGCAGCCGAGCGTAATACCGAGCCATGTGCCGGAAGCATTGCGGACTCGTTCAGCAATGTACTTGGCAAGATATTCTTTGTCCTGCACGCCACCTTCGGCACTCATCATTCCGAGTCGGTTGTATCCCGACGCGATAGTCTGTTCTTGCGTCGGTTCGGGCAACAGATCGCCGGCCAGTTGTTCGACGGTGAACTGATCAAACGGTTTGTTGGTATTGAAAGACTTGATCACGTACTCCCGAAACGGCGAGACACTCATCATCTGATCGCCGTGATAACCGACGGTGTCCGCGTAACGCACAAGGTCCAGCCACCAGATCGCGAGCCGTTCGCCAAAATGTGGTGACTTGAGCAGGCGATCAACAACTTTTTCGTATGCATCCGCAGACTGATCAGCGACGAAATTTTCCACTTCTTCTTCTGTCGGCGGAAGTCCGATCAGATCAAAGCTGAGTCGGCGAATCAGTGTGACGCGGTCCGTTTCAGGCGATGGCTTTAGGGTGTGTTCTGCCAGTGTTGCGGCGATAAACTCATCGATCCGCTCAACCGGAGATTTCACAGGATCTCCAGCGGCGTCAGTTCGAATGGGAAGAAACGACCAGTGGCCTTCGAACTGACCGCCCTGTTCGATCCATTTTTTCAACAACTGAATGTCACGCTCCGACAGCGTCTTGCCAGACTTCGCAGGCGGCATTTTCTGGTCTTCGTCATCGGACGTAACGCGGACAAACAATTCGCTTTCGTCCGGTTTCCCCGGAACCAGAGCGCCGTGTTTGTCCGCCGTTCCGAGCAGTCCTTCTTTGGTATCCAGTCGCAACTCAGCTTCGCGTTTGTTCTTGTCAGGACCGTGACAGAAATAGCAGTTGTCGGACAGAACCGGGCGGATGTCGCGGTTGAATTCGATTACGTCCGGAAGCGGACCACTTGCCGCCGGTGTCTCCTGGGCGATCAACTGCATGGCAGAAGAGGACACGATGCCACAGGTGAGGATCATGAATCTTAAGAACGTGCTGTGCATGGCAGGCCTCAGGGGAATTATCGGAGAGTGTGGAAGGTTCTGTCTGTTCACAGGTGGGATCAGACTGAAAAAGTTCAGTCGGGATGAGCAGGCTGTCGATTTAGTCCAGAATCGTGAGCGACAAGGCGCTAGCCGCCGGTTTTTGCCAGTATTTTTCAAACAATCACCGGCGGCTAGCGCCTTGCCGCTCACTAAATCGACAGCCTGTGAGGTTGGTGTGTGCTTCATTGTAACAAACACAGTCTGATTTTCAGCGCAGCTCATGATCACGGCGCGCATTGCAGTTTGCCAATCAATAAATGGTGATCCGAACTGCGACAGCGTTCCAGATTGGCGGCGATCGGAGTGAAGTGGTGTGAATAGAACACGTAATCAATTTCGAACGCGACATGCCCAAAGTATGTTTGCACCGGTGGAACAAATCGTGGATTCAAAATGGGCTGTTTTGAAAGCACCTGGAATCCTTCCGCGAGGAACCTTCCGGCGTGACCCGCCGTGAATTGCGATGGATAAAGTTCGGCCAATTCGCGTTTCAGGATAGTCTCGGAACGCTCCGTCGTCTCCTGAAGGCAGATCATGTCCGCGTCGGAGTCTCGCAACAGACGCACAACCTCGTCGATGTCCTGATTGTTATAGTTGATGTTCCACGTCGCGATGATCAATGGAGCGGGTTGGTTCCCGCCACCAGGATCGAATGACTGGACTGTCGGAATTTCCGGCTGATCACTTTCTGAAAACCAAACTCGAATCGCGACACTCAGCAGGATCATAATCAGAGCGGTAATCAGCCAGGGCAAGCGACGCGTCCGTATCCGCCGCGAGGAGTGGACACCGTCGCTCGAATTGCCGATTTCGGTCACGCAGGCGATCCAAAGAGAGACATCACGAATTGGCGGAAAACTGTTCAGCGAATTCGAGGACAATTCCGTCCACGATCTTTTTCAGGTCCGGCAGTGTAGCCTCTTTGAGGAAGCGATAATTGCTGCGGTTGAGCGTTTCGCGATTGCGCAGCGTGCCCTTGGTCGCGATCTCAAGAATGTGCAAGTCTGAGAACGGCCGAACAAGGACTTCCAGACGGCTGTATTCGTTGCGTGTGTTTCCGCGACCGAGGTTGATGTCGTCCCGTGTGAGCCGAGCTCCCCAACCTTTTTCGTTGACGACGGTGGTGTATTCAAAGCCCGGAAAGTGGTCGCACAGCTTTTTCAGGCATGATTCAATATGCTCAGTCAGGTCACTGCGAAGATGCGAATGCTTCATACGCAGTTCTTCTTCAGTCGCGGCGTCGGCGTTAGCTGTGGCACTGTCCGCTATGCGAGCCTGCTCGCCACGCTGGATGGCTTTCTGCAATTGTTCGTCAAAGTTTGGCATTACTAAAGTGGCTTTCCGGCACCGCCAGCGATGTGGCAGTATTCATTGAGTTCGACAGAATTCTTTTCTGGCTCACAGCATATTCTTTTAACGTGATTTTCAAAAGCGCCAAGCCCTCAATGCTGACGATTCGAGGCGGAGGTTGCAACTACCAGTGCGGCGATACTGGACATTTTAGAATCGGACATTTCTGGCAACCGCCACAACTCCCCCGTCGGAAACTGTCAATCCTCGCGCCAGATCGGCAGCATGGTCCAGGCCGATTGTGATCCCGTCGGGAATCCGCACCCCCTTATCGATGATCGCCCGTTCGATCCGGCAATTTCGCCCGACTTCCACGCCTTCAAAGAGGATGGAATTTCGAATATCGGCATAGCTGTGGACGCGCACTCGAGGCGACACGACACAACGCTCGACGCGGCCTCCGGAAATGATCGTTCCGGAACAGACAAGGCTATCGACTGCGCTGCCGACACGGGGTGGCTGGTGGTCATGATCGTTGAACACAAATTTTGGAGGCGGCAAGGGCGGCTGCCACGTCCGAATGGGCCAGTTATCGTCATACAGATTCAGTTCTGGCTGGACAGCGATCAGATCCATATTCGCGTCAAAATACGAATCCAGCGTTCCAACATCACGCCAATAGGCGGGGCGACCGGTCTCTTCATTATTGAATGGCCAGGCCATGATATGTGAATCGTCGATGATCGAAGGGATGATATCCTTGCCGAAGTCGCGATGACTGTCGGGATCATTCGCATCGAGACACAATCGTTCGAACAGAAATTCGGTGTTGAAGACGTAAATCCCCATGGAAGCCAGACAACAGTCAGGCTGGCCGGGCATCGGATCCGGGTCGGAGGGCTTTTCACGAAACTGAATGATGCGGCGATTTTCATCTGTCTGCATCACACCAAACCGATTGCCCGCTTCCAGTGGCACGGGCAGACAGGCAATGCTGGCATCGGCACCGCAGGCAATGTGTTCCGCGACAAAACGGGAGTAGTCCATACAATAAACGTGGTCACCGCTCAGGACCACGATGTACTTCGGTCGGACTTTTTCGATCGTGTAGATGTTCTGGTAGATGGCGTCGGCCGTCCCCAGATACCAGTTTTCATCAACGCGTTGTTCCGGTGGCCGTACATGAACGAACTCCCCCAGCTCAGACGCCAGAAAATGCCAGCCCAGTTCG
The DNA here is from genome assembly GCA_038214195.1 of Planctomycetales bacterium. Lineage (GTDB taxonomy): Bacteria > Planctomycetota > Planctomycetia > Planctomycetales > Planctomycetaceae > SXXK01. The sequence continues at coordinate 5,297 of JBBQSE010000270.1, read as the reverse complement.
ATGTGGCGTTCAAGACTTGCCGCCTTGTACTGCGTCACAACCAGAATCCGGCGAATTCCGCTATTGAGGCAGTTCGACAATGTAAAATCGACAATTCGGAAACAACCACCAAATGGAACCGCTGGCTTGCTGCGGTCTCGGGTCAGTGGTTCCAGCCGCGATCCCTTACCGCCAGCCAGCACCACGGCCAATACACTTTGCATTGCGCAATCCTCCTCATTTTAATGCAGCGGAAGTGTCGCGAATGACGACGGTGTCCTGCAAGTCATGACGGCCTTAAACACTATGAACCGCTGCATCTTGGCTCAAACCAGACACGGTGTCAGGTTGATGTTTTCAACAGCACGGACGGCTTGTCTGAAACTTTGGCGGCCGAAAGTTCATGCCATTCGGGTTACCGTTCCTGGTGGAGGCGATTTATTCCGGGCTTTCACGTTGAAGATCTTCGTGCGGCTTGTAAGAATACCCGATTCGCGACTTGGAAACTGAATAAATGTTCAGTGACTATGACTCTGTGAAATCCCCGATTTTCCTTGCTCTCTAATCATTTACTGGTGTGTCATGTTGAAGGACCGATCTCGAATTGAACGTCAGCTGACTTTTTCTCAGCAGCAATTGTCCGACGTTGAAGCCAAATTGGCAACTGATGGCGTGACTGGCAAGGCTCGGGCCAAGAACCCGGTCTGGCGAAAGTTGAGTGCTGACCATCGTCAGTTGAAGCGCCGACTCTATGCCGTTGCGGCACTTGAAAAGCGAGAAGCTGAAGCGGCTCAACGCAAGGCTGAAAAAGCCGCCGGTGTGGAAGCAGCTGAAGTCGAAGCCTGATCAGGCGATAGTTGATGATGCCGGGCGAGATGTTGCCCGTTGCCGGAGAGATGGCAGAGTGGCCGATTGTGCAACACTGGAAATGTTGTGTCCGGGAAACCGGACCGGGGGTTCGAATCCCCCTCTCTCCGCTCCTGCATGTTGCCCGTCAGCGTAAGTCATTCGCTGACGGGCATTTGCGTTTCCGGGTTCCTCCTGGAAGTTTTCGTTTGTAGCGCTTTTTGTAGCGTTTTGTAGCGGAAAACTTCTCTGAGGAGACCCAGCAATGTCACGTTCGTCTGACGGCCATCCGTCTGGCCGGAATGCCGGCCCGTTTCGAATTGGCCGCGTGCGTATCTTTCTTCGTGGTCGTGTTTGGTATTTGTGTTACCACGAGCAAGGCAGACGCTGCCAGCCGCGTGTTGGTCCGGATCGCGATGTCGCCCGGCAAATGGCGGCGAAGATCAATGCGCAGTTGGAAACGGGTGCTTCTTCTGCACTTGGATTCGAGCCGGTCTCGATTGGAGACCTTCGCGAACGATGGTTGGACCATCATGAGCATGTGCGTCGATCATCGTTGCAAACAATCCGCCGCTATCGGGCCGCTACCGAACACTTGTTTGGCTTCACTTCAAGAGACCGGCCACTCAAGCTGGTGTCCGACTTCCGGCCGATTCACGCAGAGGAATTTGTTCGCTATCTGCGAGGCCTGAAAGTTGCCCCGAATGGACACTCCAACTCAGCAAAACGAGGCCTTCGCGACAACGGTATCAAGTACATTCTGGAAACCTGCTCCACGCTGTTGAACTACGCAGCTCGCCAGCGGCATCTGCCGCCGTATTCTGAAAACCCGTTTCTGACCATCGAGATCAATCGCATTCCGGTGGAGGACTCGAAGCCGATCGTCGTATTTAACTTCAGAGCAGGAGCAACGCTTCCTCAATGCCTGCGACGACTGGCAGTTTCCCATCTTTGCAACACTACTGCTGACGGGACTGCGGCCCGGCGAATTGACTCACCTGCTGTTGCCGGACAACCTGAATCTCGAAGAAGGCTGGCTGCATGTCCGCAATAAGCCGGGGCTGGGATGGAAGGTCAAGACTCGCAACGAACGAGATGTCCCACTCATCCCGGCACTGGCGGACATGTTGCGGATCGTTACAAGGAATCGTGGTACCGGTCCCGTGTTTCGACAACGGCGATGTGCCAATGGTTATGTCCCACCGCTCGCAAGTGCAAGTCCCATTGAACTTGAACGCGAAGTTGGCAGACGCTCGCTCAATTCCACCGGAGATCGCAAAGCAGTAGAAGCCATTGCGAAGACCATCTGGCGAGATGTCGGCGCACTGAAGGAAGACCGACTACGAACGGAATACATGAGCATCACAAAGCAAATCGGCATGCCGGAATTCACGGCACCCAAGACCCTGCGTCATACCTTCGCCACATGCCTGCAAGACGCGAATGTGGATCCTCTGATTCGCAACGAACTGATGGGACACGCTCCTGGTCACACGGGAACTGGTGGAAGGGAATTGGGAATGACTGCGGTGTATACCCACACGCGTCCTGAAACTAAGCGGGCCCAGCTGCAGTCTGCCTTGGCAGGGAGCCCAGCCTCTGTTTTGGTTGTCAGTTGGGTGAGAAAGAACGAATCGACCCAGCGCTAAGTAAATCAGCAGAGTTTGAGCGCTTCAGACCTGCTGAGTGCGATCGAGACGTAGCGATCCATTGTTCGCGGAAATAGTTGCCGGAAATAGTTGGCAGAGGCCAGAGCGGGATCAGGGACGTCATAACGCCCGACTTCATCCAGGAACTGCGCCAAAGTCTCGGCGACTTGCGCGCGTCGGTGTGCGCCACCGACGCGGGCCAACCTACAAATCAAACTACATGCCGTATGCCGGACCGAAACGAACAGGCGTGCAGCCTCCTGACCCATTCAGACTTTGCCCAGACTGAACGCTGCTGAGAAACCCGCTTACCGAAGGCTGCTTTCACCAATCGCAGCTGACTTCGTACTCACACAACTTGGTCATAGTGCAGATTGGTACTTTCGAGAGTGCTGACTGGATTTGAACTTCGTAATAATGTTGCAGAGATTGGCCTACGGCGAATGATTACATTCGCTTTCAGAAGGAGCGAGATTTTCTGAACCAGATTTTCGCCTCGACCAATCTTGCGCAAACGCCAGGCGCAAAACGAGAAACGGCTCTCAGCTGTAGATCAGCGGAGAGCCGTTAATCCTTAAGGTGGATGCCACATGCTTACAGAATCTCCACGTCCCGACAACGCCTTTGCCGTCGATTCATTCGCACCGATCGGGCCGCTTGCATGAGTTCTAAAGTTCTCGATGTGGAAAGGTGGACCGGACGGGGTTGCGACCTGACGTGTCGCAGCGCAGTAGTCAGGTCGTCCAATTCTGGAACAACTTCCGTCAACGCCCGGTCTCTTGCTGTTCAGCTGATTGCATGACACGTTTCATGAATCGAGCTCGCGCCGCCCAGAACTCGTGAATCGAAGTCAAGGGACTTGTCTCAACTCCGGACGCTCTCAAATCAACCGTGACCTCGGCTTCCTGTATTAAAACGCGTTCAATGTCGGAATGCGTCGGGCGATTCGGCCCGATTGAAACAGCCACTAGACCGTTCTGCAACTTGTTGCGACGTCGTGCAGACGTCGTGCTGCTGGACGGCAAATAGATTGTCCCATTATTGAAGTCCACGGCGAACGCAATCACACCCGGCACAAAGAATAACAGCAGTCCCAGCCCATCCAGACCCACAATCGCCCAGTCAATTTGACCAGCACGTTGCCCCTTTCGTTCTGGATGCAGCAGGGTCCCGCATCCCGTCGTCGTGACCATGACTGTCGGAGCTGCACAGCAGGCAAGGATTTGTCGCAAGGCGCTGCGGCGTGAATAAATCGGCATACTTTGATTCCCAGGTTATTATGGCAACGCGTACACGGCATTCTGTTTAGAAACTGCCTGCTCTATGCCCGAGCTGGATCCGAGGTCAATGCGGGGCCGCAATCCTGAAGTGAGATGCTGAAGTCAATACCTTAGTTCTGTGAACTCTGACGGCGCAGATCGGCAAAATCTGCCGCCTCCCGGGCGCTCTGTCATGAAGGTGCCTGCTGCGCCCCACGCCCCCAACGGAATAGCCTTCGCGTGCTTATAAGTGGTCATGTTCCTCTCGGGATGCGAGAGTGGTTTCCAATTCAGTTTACGCAGCAGCCGATCGCCGGGTCGTAGGTCGAAGAGCTTCGGCAGACTCTCCGATTTGCACGACCGCTTTGCTCTTTCAAATCAAACAGCCAAAGTTCCCTCCAAAGCTTCGCATTTCGACACGAAACACTGTGACTCTCGTGTTGGTTGGAGGTGCTTCGCCGCGTCGGACGATGCAACTGAATCAGATTTGCCATCGTCAATTCACGGTTAAGGAAATCGATTGTCGCGTCCATCTGCTGCACGACCTCTCAACGACCACGACAACTCGATTGAGTGTTCGTCTCGAAAAATTCTTGTGGGACTGCAAGGACTACGTGAAACCGCCCTTAACTGAGAGATGATGGCTGGTTTCGCCTTCTTTTTAGAGTTGATGTGATGTGATGTGATGTTGGTTCCACTTCGCGGCTGGATGCTTTTGTGTTTCCTGATTGGGTTGATTGCCCTAAGCTACTACCGGATGTTTTGCGAGCTTCCGGTGCCGAGTTCTGAGGATGAAAGAACTCGGGTGCAACTGGCGCAACGCTGGGCTCAGCGGGTGGCATCAGAGGTTCGGCGGCTGCCGGATCGGCCATTGGTGGCAGTCGCTCGCGTTGTCAACGATTCTGACGGCATTTTGACCGGACAGCTTAAGTCATGGGTCGCTCGAAGGAATGTTCGCATGGTGAACGATCAGTGGTACGCTGATCTTCATTACAAGAGCGGAATTGCCGAAGAGCCGAATACCATTGAAGAGGCAATCCAACCACTGGTTGGCAAAGGCATCGAATACATCGTCGCGGCTGAGATCGAGAACTGGACCACGTTTCCCGAATACGAAGCCGTTCTGCGGGGACACGTCGAGATTCGGAACGGACTGACAGGCAAGACCGTGCTGCAGTTTCAGCTCGCCTTGTCGGACATTTTTGAAGTTGCGGCAGACGATTCGGTGGAAACGGATTTGGAAATTGCCGCATCAGACCACCCAACAGATGCCATACCGCTGGCGATGGCCCCGCAGCAGCAGAACAATGCAACTCCAAGAGTTGCAGAGGCGGCGTCAATCGAACCATCACCGTCAATGGCATCAGTGTCATCGCTCTCCGGCATGATGCTCTGGTTTGCTTCGGTCATCAGTCTGCCACTCGTCGGATGTACCCGTCTGCGGCGACTGTTGTCCAAACGCAGCAATCGAGTCAATCTGGGACTGCTGGCTTGCTGGGTGCTGGTCACCGGTGCTTTGGCTGTGATTCTCTGGATTCGCCTGCTGCCGGCACTTCAGGGAGTG
>JBBQSE010000269.1:0-11323 GCA_038214195.1 Planctomycetales bacterium | reverse complement strand
AGGGGGAGAAGGGACATCGAAATCGTTGACTCTGAAAGTACCTCAGACTGCATTGCGTGAAGTTCTGGCATCCCTGCAGGATGCAGCGTTCTGTGACAACGAAACCGGTGGTGCGCCTGCGGCAACCACCGGCTAATTTCTCAAATTCCTTCAATTCTCGTTCCAGGGCTTCAGCCCTGGAACGCGCTGCACTGGAGGCTCCTGCCTCCAGTAATAATCTCGCGAGGCAGGAGCCTCGGGAGCAGTGTGTTCCGAGGCAGGAGCCTCGGAACAAGGACATCAATCCGCACCGCGTGAAGGAGATTGAGTGATCCCAATTCACTTTTCCGCATGATTCGTCAACGCCTGTTTGAGCCGACCAAGTTCATACGCAAGCGTGTCGCAGGCTTCGACTGCTTCGCCAAGTTCCCCATCCCGACCAATCATTTCCAATCGCAACGCTGCCGCAACAGCGGGGCCCGCAGCAAAGCAGGAGGCGGCACCTTTGATTGTATGGGCCAGTCGTCTTACTTCGACCGTGTTCTGCTGCGTGATCGCGATACGCATCGCTGGCAGAATCTGGGTAGTTTCTTCGAAAAACACCGCCATCAGTTCGCTCAACACTTCGTCACTGCCGCCGACCAGTTCCAGCGCGGCATCCCAGTCGATGATCGCCTCGACTGGCGTGGATGCAACCAGTTCGTAGTGATCAACCTCAGCGGATCCGGCGATGCCATTGATGATCTTCGCCAGGATTTTGGGCTGGATCGGCTTGGACAAATAATCATCCATGCCAGCTTCGAGACAGCGTTCACGATCTCCTTTGAGCGCATGCGCCGTCATCGCAACAATCGGAACATGGGTCCCTGTCGATTTCTCCAGGTCGCGGATGGCTATGGTCGCTTCATAGCCGTCCATTTCCGGCATCTGAATATCCATCAAAATGAGGTCATACGCCAAGTCGTACTGGAACACATTCACCGCTTCCAGGCCATTGTTGGCAACGACAACCGTGTGCCCGAGTCTGGCCAGTAGTCCGCACGCGACCTTTTGGTTGGTCACACCGTCTTCAGCCAGCAGAATTCGCAGTGAACGCGAACTGACCGCGATATTGTCCATCCGAATTCTCATCGGCCCCTGTTCACCCTGGTGCGTGCTCAGGACTCGCAAAATCGAATCACGCAGTTCGGACTGCTTGACGGGTTTGATGAGGTAACGCGCGATCCCCAGTTCCTGAAATTTGTCCGCATTTTCGTCCTGTCCGGCGGAAGACAGCATGATCAGCGCGCAGTCATTTAGATAGGGATTTTTCCGCATCCGTTCCGCAAGCATGAATCCATCCATTACCGGCATCATCACATCCAGCAGTGCGAGCCGGAACGTGATGTCGCGTGCAATCGCGTCATCTAGTGCTTCCAGCGCATCGGAGCCGCTGGAGGCGAGTGTCGGGTGCATGCCCCAGCTGGACAGCAGATCTGCCAGAATCCGCCGGTTCGTGTTGTTGTCATCCACGACAAGCACCGGGATGCCCGCAAGGTCTTCGGATTTGAGCCATGCGTGTGTCGGCGCGCCTGCGGCAATTCCGAATCGGACCGTGAAGTGAAACGCGCTGCCCTTGCCAACTTCACTCTCGACCCACAGGTTCCCTCCCATCAGCTTGACCAGTTGCATTGAGATGGCCAGTCCCAGGCCGGTGCCCCCATAACGGCGAGTGGTGGACGTGTCGGCCTGGCTAAACGCTTCGAAAATCTGCAGTTGCTTTGCGGGCGGAATTCCAATCCCAGTGTCACTCACCACGAAATGCAGCACGACCTGAGAATCGTCGAGTTCTTCAAGTTGCTCAACGATCACCACGACAACGACTTCGCCTTCATCGGTGAATTTCAGGGCATTCCCGACAAGGTTGACGATAATCTGACGGAGCCGTCCGGGATCGCCAACCAGCGTGTCCGGCACATCGGGCGGAACGAGGTAAGTCAATTCCACAGCCTTTTCGGCGGCCTTGATACCGCTGGTGTGCATCGCGTCGCTCAGGGTGTCACGCAATGGAAATTCGATGGACTCCAATTCGAGCTTCCCGGCTTCCACCTTGGAGAAGTCCAGAATGTCGTTGAGCAGTCGCAGCAGGGACTGCGCAGACTGCAGAACCAGGTCCAGATACTCGTGCTGCTGTTCTGTCAGCGGGGTGTGCAGGGCCAGTTCTGCCATGCCGATGATGCCGTTCATGGGAGTTCGAATTTCGTGACTCATGTTGGCCAGGAAATCACCCTTGGCTCGATTGGCTTTTTCAGCCGCAGCCGTGCGTTCTGCCACGCGTTGTTCGAGCGTATCGTTGAGCAGTCGAAGTTCAGCGAATCCTTCCGCGTTTTCCAGTGCCGCGCCGGCGATGGTGGCAATGAATGCGGCCAGTCGTTTTTCGTCGTCGCCAAACAGACCGCTGACCTGGCGATGATCCACATAAAAACAACCGGCAGGCTTCCCGCGTTCAAAAATGGCCACGCACAACGCCGAGCGGACACCGGCCAGGAGAGCAACTTCCTCCCCGGCCTGGCCTGGCTTGAGTACAACAACTTCCTCCGAGCCAATCGCACGGTTGGCCATGTAGTCGCTGTATTCGGTAGTTAGCTCGCCCACACCAGTGGCGATATCTGCGCGGGCATCATCCCCCTGGAGTCGCAGCAGCAGACAGCGTTCTCCCCGCAGCAGCTGTCGAGCCGCATCACGTACTTCCTTAAAAATCATATCACGCGACAGCGCGGACGCAATTTTGCGACCGGAGTCCAGGACCGTGTCAAAACGATCCACCAGAGACAGCGTGGCCGTCTTCGCAGTCACCCCTTGCGGCTCGGGTGCGACATCGAGAGCAAAGTCTGCACCGAGGGCACGCAGTGCCTGCCGTGCGATCGTCAGATCGTCCTCCGCGCCCGGCCAACCGACCTCTTTTCCGACACGTCCTCGGGCCAGCAAAGTCTGAGCATGCTCAAACTTCGCCCCCTGCCGCTCCGCCACCGCCAGACTTTCATCCAGATGATGCCGTGCGTTCTTGGTTGCTCCCTGCATCGCCGCGACAAGACCACTTTCACGCAGCGCATGTGGGAGGTCGTTTTGGAATGTGTGGGCTAGCTTGAGCGCTTTTCTCACCGCTACGCAAGCCCGCTGAAGAAGTGCCGCCCGACGATCCGGCGCCCAGTAAGACACCTTTTCGGTTTGTCGGCGAAGTGCGGAGGCAAGCCATGAACGGAGCGGAAGTGTTCCATGGTTTCTAATTCCTGCATCTTCTGCAAGCGTGTGTCCCATTTCGATGATGACTGCTGCCTCCGCAGCCCGATCTAACTTCAATAGCCTTACACCTTCCGCCAGCATGACCTGCGCTCTTACCTGAACATCAGCCCTAGCACGCTCAAGTTCCGTGTGAATGATCTCCTGTCGCACCGTTCCGCCCGACGCTGGAACCCAAATGTCAAGACAAATCCCCATCGCCTGAATATCGCCAATCTCGACTCCTGACTTGTGCATTCGCTGCGCTTCGGCTATCGCGCCGTGAAGGTTGCCTAGCCGATAAAGGCTTCTGCACAAATGGTAGCGTGCCATGTTGACCTCCCAGAGATCTCCAGTTCGCTCCAGAAGCCTGATTGCTTCGCGACATCGCGTGCCACTCTCTTCAAATCGTGATGCAACATACAGCACCATGCCATTAAATGAACTGGCTTGTCCCTGCCCCCACAAATCCCCCAGCGATTTGTAGATGTCGAAAGATTTTTGCGAATACGAAATCCCTCTCCGAAAATAAGCAAGCAAGCTCATGACAGGTGCTTGGATCGAATACGCCTGTGCTAGTTCGCGTGTGGGAGGATATCGTTCCGCAAGGTTCATGCCCCGCAAATGCGCCCAGAGGCATGGAACTTTCCCGCGTCCGAACCAGTATGCGTATGAGAGTCGATTGTCGAGGCGAATGATCAACAGTTCCTTTTCCACACCTTCCAACGGCTTGCGAGCTAGGAACCATTTGGGAAACAGCGTGTGAAGCACTTGTACGAATGTTTCGCGAAGCAAAGAAAGAAAGAACGTTGGAGCCCATCGGGGCACTTTCTCTCCCAGTAGAAGAAGGGCGCGTTCAATGGCGTCAATCGCCATGTTCATGTCGCCCTGCTTGAAGGCAAGTTCGCCGAGTTTGCCTTCAATTTTCGCTCTTGCTATGTCGCCATTCGCGAGTTCTCGCGCCTCCAGAGTCTGTACCGCAGCCTCGTCATAGCGGCCGCTCAACATCAGGACATCACCCAGACCCTCAGCGATTCGATAACACAATGCTCGGTCAGACGGAGCACTCCGTTCGGCGATGCGATACTGCTGTTCGGCAAGCTCCAACGCATGTTGAGCGCGCGCCGTTTCGGCGGCCGCCAAAGCGAAGGGTAACGCCCGATGACTTGCGCCTGCCTCGTCGAAGTGATAGGCCAAGGCAAAAATGCGGTCGGGAGCCTCTACTTCAAGATCGATCGCCACGCGCAAATGAAGTTTTCTTTGTTCGTCTACCGGCAATCGGTCGAGCAGTGTCTTCCGGAGCTTATCATGTACGAAGGCACACCGATCATTCGCTGATTTGGACCAGATAATGTGCCGCTGATGCGCCTCGTGCAGTGCGGAAATGGCCTGCTCCGACGTCTGACCCGCCAGCTTTGCCGCAGTGGACAGGTCAAATTCTTTACCAAGCACTGCCCCCACCGAGAGCAGGTTGATGCTCGCCTCCGGTAATAATTCGATGCGACGGGAAAGAAACGCCGCAGCGTGTTTGGATGACTGCACGTCTGCCATGGCCGATGCTTCCACGCGCCAGCCAGTTGGAATCGGCACCAGGGCACCTGATTCAACCAGTCCACGGAGTGCCGCCGCTGCCATGAATGGGCTGCCTTCCGCCAGTCGCTCAATGACATTGACCGCTTCATCTGGCAATGGTCCAGCCATGGATTCAACCAGCTTGCGCACGTTCGCTGCCTGAAACGTGGGAAGCGATAAATGCGCCGCTGACGTTAGTGCCCGTAACGGATGGCCTGCCGCCACTTCCTCCGTCCGAAACGCGACGACTAATAGAACCGGGTGGTCTGCTAATTCCTGTCGCCGCTGCCAGTTGTTCAACACTTTTAATGTCAATTGATCGGTCCACTGGCAGTCATCCAGCAGGACCAGTACGGTGCGGCCCAGACCACCAAGGGAATCCAACAGGGCCGTTAACGCCTGGACGCTGCGAGTTTCCGCAAATGATTCCGGCCCCAGTTCATTGGACTCGCGTGACCCCAAAAGTGTGGCCAGTTCAGGAAGTGCCAGACAGGCCCCGTCCAGATGATCTCCCAATGCGGCTCGAATCCTGGTGTCAATACCGGGTTCCAGACGGGCGGTTGCGATGATTCCTTCCGCCACTCCAGCAAATAACTGAAACGGACGCTGAGCGGCTTGATTTAGACCCTGGCCCCGCAGAATCCAGGCTCCCTGCTGCGCCCCGCGCTGAGCAAATTCCTGCAGCAGCCGACTCTTACCGCCGCCAGATTCCGCTTCCAGGAGGACCAGGCCGCGCTCCCCCGTTTGGGTGCGTTCCAATTGAGCATTCAGAATCGCCAATTCCTGCCCGCGACCAACAAACGCCGGCTCAGTCAGTGTTCGACGCTGATCCCGAAATCCGACCACCAGATTGGGTTCCGATTCGCCGCGCCGCAGCGCTTCTTCAATCATCGACAAGTCAGAAAATACAGCCCGGGCAGACTGGTACCTCTCGCGAGGATCCTTGCGTAACAGCCGTTGGATGACTTCGTCCAGTACGCGCGGTACTGACAGTCCCAGACTCCGCAATTCGGGCGGTTGCGCAGTCATGTGCTGCCGCAGAACTTCACCAACACTTTTGCCCTCAAAGGGAGGCCGACCGGCAAGGCATTCGAACAGGACGATTCCTGTGGAGTACAAATCGGAACAGGCGGTGACTTCCTGGTCCAGCAGTCCTGCGGATTCGGGTGACAGGTACTGTGCCGTGCCGACCCATTTGTGCAGAATTCGGGCGTCCATTTCCGCACTATGCGCCAGACCAAAATCGATCAGCGTCGCTTCGTGAAGATCCGATCCTTCGTTCACGATGATGTTGGCGGGGCGAACATCACGATGCAAGACATCGCTGGCATGCGCAGCGCTGAGCGCCGTCAGGATCGCGCGACCCACTTGAATAGCCTCCTGAACCGACAGCGCCCCCTGCTTCAGTCTGGTCTGCAGCGTGATCCCGGAAATGAATGGCATGACCAGATAGACCTGATCGTCTTCAGAGCCATAGTCGAGGAGTGGGGCGAACCGGCCCTTCTGGATTTTCGACAGAAGATGGGCCTCATGTTCCAGCCGCATCCGGACCGAAGCGGAGAACAATTCCGCCGCAGTCATCTTGACCACGACCTGTTGACCGTTTGTCTGATCCAGCGCCAGCAGGGTCTCTGTATCAACTCGAGATTTTAGCTGCCGCTGCACGCGATAACGACCGCCAATCACTCTGGATGCGTCAGGTGGGATAGGCTCTGCGGGTGGGCGTTGCGACGGGTTGACGGTCATGCTGACAATTTCCAAAGGTCATACGGCGAGCGGCAGATGGTTTCATACCGGGAAAGAAGCCCGGCTTCTCGCAGAAGCCGGGCTTCTGGTGGTAAATCGATTTCTGCCGGTCGCCTAAATACAACGGCGACGGTCCAATGTTCGTGTCAAAGCCCCAATCCGGCTTGGGGGAAGCCTGTTGATTTATACTTCACGAGGTCAAAAATGATGCTGTGGATTTACTTGAAATTGTCCCCTCTCCCCCGCAATTGATTTTCCAACTTTACGCGTTTTCCACGGGGGAGAGGGCTAGGGTGATGGACAACGCCGTTAAGGATTTCCCCTGTGTTTTCGGGCCAAAGGCCCACCCATTCTAATAGCCTGGGCCAACGGCCCAGGTGACAGTGAATCCAGTGTTTCAGAGCCCCAATCGGGGCGGCAATTCGCTGGAGACAAATTGAATTGTCGGCCCGTTGGGCCTTCATCAATGCCAAAAACGCCTTTTGCCAGGGCCGCTGGCCCTGGCTATTGGAACGAATGGCCCGTTGGGCCGGAACCGCAGGTTTTCGAATCATTGGCGATATCATCGCAACGGAAAATTTCATTACACTGGGGAGAATGAAGTAAACACTGCAATTCCAGGACTTCTCAGCCACACGATCCCAATCGGATGGAGGTTAATCCTACCTTCTAGTATACACTAGCAACCTTTTGTCAGTAATTCCTGAGATCTTCGGCTCATTTGCAATGGTTTTTGATCCCCGAATCGCTCATTTGCTGCTGCGCTGGGAAGAGCTGCGCGCCCAGGGCCAGATTCTGAGTCCCGAGGAATTGTGTCGCGACTGCCCCGACCTTCTCAACGAAATCGTCAAGGGACTGCACGGCCTGGAGACAACCTGTCATTCACTGGACAGCACGCCGCTGCATTCTGAAACGACGCTGCAGCCGAATCCTGGCCTGACCGCAATGCCCGCAGTCGGAGACTACAAAATTCTTGGCATTCTGGGTCAGGGCGGTATGGGAATTGTCTATCAGGCCTGGGATCTCAGGCAACAAAAACTTGTGGCACTCAAGACGCTGCAGCGAGTCACGGCATCGACCATCTACCGACTGAAACAAGAGTTTCGCGCACTCGCTGAGGTGACACATCCCAATCTGGTCGGCCTTTACGAACTCGTATCGATTGGACAGCAATATTTCGTCGCCATGGAACTGATCGAGGGCGAACACTTTCTGGCCAGTTTCCGCCCGGATTCGGTCGCAGCGAATTCAGGCGCAGCGGATTCTAGATCACTGGACGTCTACCAGGCCGCACTCACGGACGACGCAACGATCGACATTCCGATTCCATCCAGCTCGGAATCTCACAAGAGTTTGTCACCACAGCAATATGATCTGCTGCGCGACAACCTTCGCCAGCTCGCGCAGGGCATTTTTGCACTGCATGGGCACGGGAAACTCCATCGCGATATCAAACCGTCCAATGTCATGGTGACTCGAGAAGGCCGAGTGGTGTTGTTGGATTTTGGCCTGGTGGCCGACATGGACTGGGATGGCCAGCATCAGAGCACGGATCAGAATGTGACCGGCACTGTCGCCTACATGGCCCCGGAACAGGCGGCCAGTCAGGCGCAATCGGAAGCCAGCGACTGGTACAGTGTCGGTGTTGTCCTGTACGAAGCGTTGACCGGCCAATTGCCATTTACCGGCCCGCCGCTGCGAGTCCTGATGGACAAACAGCAACGAGAACCGGTAGCGCCAAACAAACTGGTGCCGGATGTTCCTGAAGATCTGAACCACTTGTGTGTCGATTTACTGCGCACATCAATTGAGTTACGCCCAACTGGTTCGGAGATCCTGCAACGACTCGACACGGTCCCATCGCGTGCCGAATCATCCGCGCGAGCGGCAGAAATCGATCTATCAGCTGTAGGACGGGCACTTCTGCCCGTCATGGATCGCGACGGGCAAGAGTGCCCGTCCTACGGTGAATTTGATTCGGCAGTTCGCTCTACTGCCCGTCCATCAATGCCGCGACAAAAGGCATCGTTTGTCGGTCGCGAAAATCAGCTGGCGGAACTGCATGCTGCATTTAGATCGATACGCAACGGCCGCACGACCGTTGTACGTCTGCAGGGCCGATCAGGAGCTGGCAAAAGTCTGCTCGCGCAGCACTTTCTTGATGAGCTTCGGCAGCAGGGAGAACCTGTCATCCTGGTCGGCAAGTGCTACGAACGTGAGTCTGTGCCGTACAAGGCACTGGACAATTTGATTGATTCCCTAAGTCGGTATCTGCGACACCTGTCTCCGCTGGAAGTACAGGCTGTTCTGCCGCGAGAACCTCAACTGCTCGCTCAAGTCTTCCCCGTTTTGCAGCGCGTGACGGCGATCGCAGAATCTCCCAGCCGAGCAGCTGAGATTGTCGATCCACACGAACTGCGTCGTCGCGCGTTCGCGGCACTACGTGAATTGCTGGCCCGACTTGGGGATCGCAAGCCGCTGGTTTTGATGATTGATGACCTGCAGTGGGGTGATGTGGATGGAGTAACACAGTTAGTCGAACTCCTGCGACAACCTGACGCGCCGGTACTCATGCTGCTGGCGTGTTACCGCAGTGAAGACGCCGATGCAAGTCCCTGTCTGGAGATACTCAACAGGGCGATTGAAAAAGCAGGAACCGACCTGGACCAGAGGCAACTGTCGGTTGATCAACTGGGACTGGCAGAAGCCCGCGAGTTGGCATTGAATCTTCTGGGATGCCGCGATGCGGCGAGTCTGGCCAAGGCGGAGTCCATCGCCGCCGAATCGGGTGGTAATCCGTTCTTTGTTCAGGTTCTGGTCGAGTGTGTCGGCAGCAATGTTCAGGTTGCCGCCAACACTTCCGACTCGGGGACGCTGACGCTGGATGAAATCCTGTGGTCTCGTGCCCAGGCGCTGCCGGATGAGCCTCGTCGATTGCTGGAAGTGATCGCCGTCTCGGGCCAGCCGCTTAGACTCGACGCAGCACGTCAGGCCGACGAACTTCGACTGGATGAGCATGGCACGCTGGCCGCACTCCGCTCCGCCCGCCTCATGCGCAGCACCGGTTCCGGAGACGGACAGGAACTGGAGACTTGGCATGACCGGATTCGTGAAACGATTCTGAGCCACCTCCCCGTCGATATCGTCAAGAATCTCCATCGGCGGATCGCCATGGTCCTGGAGCTGGCCGTTCGCGAGGAAAACCACCATGGGATCGACGTGGACTCGGTAACTTCGTTGGCGTCAACAACTACATTAAAAGATGCAGCAGCCGTCTGTTTTAACGAGCAGTTCTCAAAGCGAGTTTTCGATCTTGTCTACCATTTCGATGCGGCCGGAGACAGCATGCAGTCGTTACCTTACGCTGTCGCGATGGCCGATCAGGCCCGGGCACAATATGCACTGGAAATTGCAGAGCGACTCTATCGAATTGCGGAACGTGGTGCCGAAATGGCTGATCATGCAACGCAATATGAGATCGCCGAAAACTTGGGTGACGTGCTAATGCTTCGAGGTCGATATCCCGAGGCGACAATTCGTTTCAAATTTGCTTTAGCACGGACGTCCGATACACTACAGCGAGCGCACGTTGAGGGCAAGCTTGGTGAACTGGCTTTCAAGCAAGGCGAGATTGGCCAGGCGATACAGGCTAGTGAAAAGGCCCTCGAACTTCTCGGGCGAAGCGTGCCGCATTCCACAATTTCGCTCCATGTGCAGTTGCTCCGCGAAGTGATTGTTCAGGCTCTGCACACCATGTTTCCTGCTTGGTTTCTGGCGAACAAGCCTCAAGAGCTCGTGGAGCAACAGCTATTGAATATCCGTTTGGATAATCGCCTCTGTTACGCATACTGGTTCGGACGCGGTAAGACGCCATGTCTCTGGATTCAGTTGCGTGCCATGAATCTCGCCGAGTGTTATCCACCGACTCGCGAGCTTGCAAGGGCCTACTCGATTCACACTCCTGTCATGAGCCTGCTTGCTTTGTTTGATCGAGGGATCATTTATGCGCAGCATGCTCGCAACATTTATAGAACGTTGGGAGATTTGCAGGGGGAAGGAACAGCGCTGCATTACCACGGACTCGTTCTGTATGTGGCAGCGCGATACGAAGAGTGCATCGAGAAGTGCCGAGAAGCAGTGCAAATGCTGGAGCGAGCGGGAGACGTCTGGGAAGAAAATATAGCTCGTTATCACGTTGCTGCGAGCCACTATCGTTTGGGGAACCTTGCGACTGCTGCGGCCGAGGCAAAACACGTCTATCAGTCGGGTTTTGACATCGGCGACATTCAGGCTTCAGGAATTGCACTGGACTTGCTGGTGCGCGCCACGGGACAAATCAGCGCCAAGGCATTGGAAATTGAACTGGAGCACGTGCGATACGATGTTCAAGGGACCGCCCAAGTAAAACTGGCGGCCGGGGTGCGGCTGTTTATGCTGGATCGCGTTGACGAGTCTGCCGCTCTTCTTGATAATTCGCTCCAAGATGTCGAAAAAACTGATGTTAAAAATGTGTGGACCTTTCCTCTGCGGACGTGGCTTGCATCAGCGTTGCGCCGACAAGCGGAGAAGGCTGTAGATCTGACGCCGAAGCATCGACGCGAGTTACTGAATCGAGCATGGAAGGTGGCGAAGAGAGCGGTGAAGATCGCCCGCACCTTTCAGACCGAACTACCACATGCCCTGCGTGAGTGCGGGATGATCGCTGCGCAGCAGGGACAAATTCGTAGGTCACGGCGATACTTTGATGAAAGCCTCGCGGTCGCTGACA
>JBBQSE010000268.1:0-11338 GCA_038214195.1 Planctomycetales bacterium | reverse complement strand
CAGATCGACTCCACCAGCGAACAGACTTCCATCGAGTGTCGCCTTTTCGTTTCTCAACGAAGCCATTCGCTGTTCCAGATCTTTCAGACGTGCGGCTCGAGCCTGATCGCGGCGAACAGCTTCTTCATGTGGAATCAGGGCAGGAAATCCGGAAGGACGTTTGGATTCTTCGCCTCCGGGAAACGCCCATTGAGTGCTCTGCATAATCCCATAGATCGCGTAGTAATCCTGCGCCGTAATCGGGTCATACTTGTGATCATGACAGCGAGCACATCCGATCGAAAGTCCCAGCACCGCACGTCCCGTGGTGTCGATCACATCAGCGAAATCCAGGTACTGAAAGTCAGGCGACGGACGGTAACCGTACCGTTTTCCAATCGCCAGAAATCCAGTGGCGGTGACTCGATCTGCGTACTCTTCGGCCGGGCCTTCCGCCGCCAGGATGTCACCGGCAATTTGTTGCTTCAGAAATTGATCATAAGGCAGATTGCGATTGAACGCGCTGATCACCCAGTTTCGATATTTCCAGGCTTCGCGAACCGGATAGTCGGCTCCATCGCCTGCAGTGTCGGCATACCGAGCAACATCCAGCCAGTGCCTGCCCCAGCGTTCTCCATAGGCAGGTGATCCCAACAGACGATCGATCACGCGTGCCCATGCATCTTCCGATTCATCGGCCAGAAAATTTTGAATCTCCTCCAGCGTCGGTGGCAGACCAGTCAGATCAAAAGTGGCACGACGTAATAGCGTGCGTCGATCAGCGACGGGATTCGGTACCAGCTGTTTTGAAAGTCGCGCCGCATGCGCGAACTTGTCGATTCCATGAACGGACCAGTCGACATCCGATGATTCCGGCGGCTGCAGATCTCTTACTGGCTGGAGTGACCACCACTGGCGAGCTGCCTCCGTGGTCATTCCACCAATTCGACTGGCGGTCGTGCGAGGATCATTCGCGCCGCCATTGATCCATATGACGAGATCCTGAATTTCACTTTCTGTAAGACGACTTTTCTTTTCTTCCGGTGGCATGGCGGAGACGCCGTCTGCATGTCGCACGGCGCGGATCAAAAGACTTTCGTCAGCGTGGCCAGGGACAATTGCCGGCCCACTGTCACCACCCGTTTCCCAGCCTTCGCGCGTATCCAGAGCGAGCCCTCCGCTGGTCTTTCCGGAATCCGTCGAATGACACGAATAACAGCGATCCAGCAGCAAGGGACGAATCCGCGATTCAAAGAATTCATCGGGAGTCTCTGCCTGCGTAAAACTGGCGTTGCCCATCACCAACACCGCGCCCATCGCAAACCACAAACGGCCCAACAGACCAGCACATGGAAAGCAAACGCGATGTTGATTCGTGCGAAGGCTCAATGAGATCGAAAATTGGCAAGTCATGTCGGCGGCTCGGATTTCGGCGGTGGGAACGAATTTGCTCCGTGGTTTATAAGGTAGGGCATGGATTCTACCACAATTCAAGGCGAGACTCGACCGTAAACCGCAGGGATCGGATTTGAAAGAGGTCGCCAGTACGATCATCCTCAGTCACGACAGCGTCGTCGGCGCACTTCGTCTCAATCTGAAAACGGATGGGATCAAATTTCTCCCGCGATAGCAATTCCGGGATTCCACTGATTCTTCGGAGAGTGAATCACCCGGCTACAAGTTTCTCGGTGAAACCAAAACTATCGTAACCCGAAGCATAAGCGAGGGATCTTACTCAGAGATCCCTCGCTTGCTCTTCGGGTTACTTTTGTCGGACTCGACTCTAGAATGACGACTATGCACATTCCGTTTCGATCTATCATCATTGGCTTAATGACATTTTGAGCTGCAGCTTTGCCGACGAACCGCGTGCTGGCGGCTGAGGGCTTGGAGCGCCCGCAGTGGGTGGCCGAGATGATGGAAGGCCGACGACACGAAGCCCGCGTCTCGTGGTGGGGGTTTGACGAGCACGACTCCACTGCATTTCTACAGGAGGCTATCGACTCCAAGGTCAAGCGACTGATCATCGACCGACAACCCTCGCCGTGGGTGACCCGGCCGCTGACCGGAGTCAGCGGTCGGGAGATCGTCTTCCGAGGGGTGGATTGCAACGGCAACCACCGCCAGGGAATCAGCGTCATCAGCGCCGAAAATCTGCTGATCGAAGATTGCTTGTTGCGCAACACTGCGGGCACGGCTCCGCATGCGGGCAGCAGTTACGGAACGAATGCCGAGCTGTTGGCTGGTTGTCCAAAGGGAGGAAAGGCCATACACTGCAGCCTGAAAGTAATACTTAACAGAAAAAGGAGAGATCCTTGCCAGTGATACTCATGTGTCCGTTGAAGTCGCGGTCGCCCATGCAGCGGGACGGGCAGCAAGGTCTGAGTCTCGTCTGCTTGCGCGTCAGCGCGATCATCAGGGGCTGTCAATATAGGGTCTGAAGAACGTGGAACGGATTGCCAATGACGAATAATAGCCTGACGCCTGAGACTGAATTGAACGCTGCGGTCTGGATTATTGAACGGTTGCTCCTGATCGAAAAGCAACAGATCGAACGTTCACGAATCCGCCGCGCCGTGGATGAATCGGCTGAGATGTCCTCCGCGACTGAGATGCCTGAATGGCATCACTGGTTTGTGGAAGCGTGCCATAGTTTGGGAAGAACGTGTCGCGTAATTGACGCGACACCAGACGAACTCGCGGAACTTGCAAGGGATGGAGTCGTGATCGTCATTCGAACCCCGGACGGCGTTTGGCGATCACTGACAGGTCACGGGCGACGTTCTGTCCGGTTGCTGACCGCCCAGAGCAAGACACATACTCGCAAGATTTCATATCGCAGCCTAAAGAAACTGCTGGTTCAGGAGTCGCCTCCACAGGTTCACCGCTGTGTTGTCTTTGAACCTGCCTCGCTGGCCGTGAAATCGGAAATGGCCACTGAGGGTGATGGCAGCCCTTTCGGTCGTGTCCTTTCGCTGCTCCGTGCCGAACGAGCGGACATCTGGGTTGTTTTGGCGTTTGCACTGGTATCCGGGCTGCTGGGGATCACAACACCACTGGCTGTGGAAGCACTCGTTAACACAGTGGCATTTGGACGATTCCTGCAACCCGTCGTCGTGCTGTCTTTAATGCTGCTTGCGTTTCTGCTCTTTCAGGCGGCCGTCAAAGCCCTGCAGACGTTTGTTGTCGAGATCATTCAAAGGCGACTCTTTGCCCGAGTGGCGGCGGACCTGTCATTCCGCCTGCCACGCACGACGGCTGATGCCTTCGCGGGAACATATCCGCCTGAACTTGTGAATCGCTTTTTTGATGTCGTGACGGTCCAAAAGATCGTTGCCCAGATGCTGCTGGATGGAGTCTCGGTGGTCCTGAGTGCCATCGTTGGCATGACTGTCCTGGCGTTTTATCACCCCTTCCTGCTGGCATTTGACCTTGTCCTGGTTCTCCTTCTGCTGTTCACCGTTTTTGTGCTTGGCCGCGGAGCTGTGAAAACCAGTATCAAAGAATCAAAAACCAAGTACGCAATGGCGTCCTGGCTCGAAGACCTCGCTCGCTGCCGAACATCATTTCGCCACCACGGTGCGCCCGAGTTTGCGCTGGAGCGTTCGAATCAGCTGATCTTTAACTACCTGAACGCGAGGAAAAAGCACTTTGCTATCCTGATGCGGCAGATCGTGTTCATGCTGCTGATTCAGGCGCTGGCCAGTACTGCGTTGCTGGGAATTGGTGGCTGGCTGGTGATTTCCGGCCAACTTTCTCTGGGGCAGCTGGTTGCTGCCGAGTTGATTGTTGCGATCGTCGTTGGAGCGTTCGCCAAGCTGGGCAAACACGTGGAAAGTTTCTACGACCTGCTGGCTTCGATGGACAAGCTGGGACAACTGCTGAGCCTGGAGATGGAGCGAACCGACGGGATCCTGTCGATTCCCGTCTCAGGCGGAATCGAGGCCAGTCACCTGAACTATCAGTCACATCAAGGGGCCGCTCGACTTGTCGATCTCAGCTTTCAAATTGCGGAGGGACAACATACCGCCGTATTTGGGGCCAACGGTGCCGATTCGCACGTCCTTCTGGAAATCCTGTTTGGACTTCGAGAGCCGGATTCTGGTGTGATCACGATTCACGGGATCAACCCGAGAGACGTCCGACCGGATATCCTTCGACACCGCCTGGCACTTGCATGCGACATCGAAATCTTTGAGGGGACGATTGCGGAAAACGTCCACTTGGCGCGACCCGGGGTTTCCATCAGCAACGTTCGCGTCGCCCTGCAAATGACAGGCCTGTTGCCGTCAGTGTTGCGGCTTCCCGCTGGCATGGAAACTCCACTCACCCAGACAGGCTTCCCACTGACGGCAACGGAACACAGCAGGTTGATGATTGCCCGAGCGATTGCAGGCCGGCCTCACTATCTCTGCGTGGACGGACTCCTGGACCATCTTTCGGACTTTGAAAGCAGACAGCTGCTGGATCAACTGCTTTCAAGGGAAAGCAGCTGGACTTTAATCATTGCGACGAATCGCGAATCGATCAAGAGCCGCCTTTCCCAGACAATCGTCGTGAATGAAGGAATTGAAGAAAGTGAGGCAGGCATATGACATCAAATGACTCCGCGAATACAGAATCCATGTTCGAAACTCCACTCACGAAGTCGCAGCTTCGGTCAGTGCTGACTCCGGTGGCCTACAATGACGCCGTCATGCCGTCGCTCCAGCTGGTGCGGTCATCAAGGGCGGCGCGGCGAATCGCTGTGTTCATGATGACAATGCTGGTGCTGACCATCGTGCTGATGGTCTTCGCTCCATGGCAGCAGACGGTGACCGGCAGTGGCTACGTTGTCGCCTACGCTCCGCGTGAACGTCAACAAGTTCTGGAAGCCACAATCGAAGGCCGGATCGTGTTGTGGAATGAAGAACTGGTCGAAAATGCGCGAGTTGCCAAAGGTGATTTCATCGCTGAAATTCGAGACCTTGATGAAGACTACTCGATGCGGCTGGATGGACAACTGGCCAATACTGAGGTCATGCTGGAGTCAGCCTACAAGATTGTCGAAGCAAACGAGGGCCAGCTTGCAGCCTATAGAATTGTGCAGACTGAGGTTGAAACCGCTCAAAACGCCTATGTGCAGTCTGCGGTGCAGAAAGTTGCGGCTGCCGAGCAGAAACTGGCATTAATGAATGCGGCGGTTCCTCAGCTTCAGGCAGCCTATGATCGAGCAAAGGATCTTTTCGAGCACGGAAATATCGCTCTGGAGAAACTTCAGGAGTCCGACCGCAAACTTCAGGAAGCTCAGGCCAAGGTGAGTGAGGAGATGGCAAATTACGCTGCGGCTCAATCGGACCTCATCGGCAAGAAAAGTGATCGTGCCGCTTACATTCATAAAGCGGCAGCGGATGTCCGCTACTATGAAGGAGCGCTTGACAAGGCGAAAAGTGAAGTCGCCAAGGCCATCAAGGAAAGAACGGACATGCAATCCAAAGTCGCGCGGCAGGGGACACAACGGATTACCTCGCCAATCGATGGCTATGTCGTGCATCTCACTTCTAACATCGGGACTCAATTGGTGAAAAAGGGTGATCCAATCTGTACGATCGTCCCGGAAACAAAGGACCGGGCCGTACAGATCTGGCTGGACGGTAACGACGCGCCCCTGGTTGAAAAAGATCGTCATGTGCGATTGCAGTTCGAAGGATGGCCTGCAGTTCAGTTCGCTGGATGGCCGTCCGTGGCCGTCGGTACGTTCGGAGGCACTATCGTGTCCGTCGACATGATCGATAACGGCAAGGGGAAATTTCGCTGTCAGGTGCTGCCGGACCCCACAGAATCGCAGCCATGGCCGGAAGAACGATTTCTTCGCCAGGGCGTGCGAGCCAACGGATGGGTTCTGCTCGATCAGGTGCCTCTCTGGTTCGAAGTCTGGCGAAAGCTCAACGGTTTCCCTCCCACGGTGGACGTCGAGTCCGGCAAGTCGTATGGCACGTCTGACAAATCTTCGGAAAGCGATGGTGACGATAAGTCAAAGTAGGCAGGCATGCCTGCCCAGGCCCATTCGACCACGAATCGGCGAAAATGTGTTTTCACAATTCCGGCTGGGTAACGGTTGAGGATTAAACTGAGAATTCTGCTTTGATCAATTGTCCGCTACCCGAACCTGTTTGAGCCACCCCAGTCACCTGACCGACACTTAAGCAGGCTTCTGCAAACCAAAACGACCACGGATGGTTTTTCGTCAATGCTGGCAAATGCTCACATTTCACGCCTTCTTCTTTTTGCAGCGCTGCTCTCGACCGGCTGCACGGCGGCCCGTGAACGCATTACGCTTCGGAACGCGACAGTCGCGCTGCCACCAACAGCCGAACCTATGGCTGATACCGAACATGCCCCTCTCGCCGCAGAGTTGCAACTCGTGTCGTTCGATGAAGCTATCGAAAGTAGCGATGTTCTGGCAGTGGCAACAAGCGTTCTCGATGCAGATCCGACTGGTGTTGCGAATGAGCCTGCCGGAGACGTAGAGTTTCAGGAAGTCGTCGAATCCGTCTATCGCAGCTATCCGCTGCTGCAGGGAGCGATGTACAACCGCAATATCGCAATGGGACAACAGGTTTCGGCGTCCGGAGCATTCGACACGAAGCTCAAAGGTGCCAGCGAAAACGGGCCACAGGGGTTCTACCAGACGTATCGCCAGAGTCTCGGCATCGTCACGCCCACTTACTGGGGCGGCGAAGTTTTTGCCGGTTACCGAATCGGTCGCGGTGACTTTCAACCCTGGTACCTTGAACGGCAAACAAACGGCGCGGGTGAATTCAAAGCAGGCATCCAGATTCCCCTGGCACGAAATCGGATGATTGATGACCGACGCGCTGAGTTGTGGAAATCAGGATACGCCCGCGAACTTGCCGAACCCGATATTCAGGCGCAGCTGATCAGCTACGTTCAAGACGCGTCGTATGCGTATTGGGACTGGGTTGCGGCGGGAGAATATTTTGGGATCGCAGACAGAATTCTCGTCCTTGCGGTGGATCGCACCTCACGCATCAAGGCGCAGGTCGACGCGGGACTCGTTGATCCACCGGAACTCACGGACAATCTGCGACTCGTCGCCATTCGTCAGGCCAAACTGGCGGACACGCGGCGAAAGCTGCAACAGACCGCCGCGAAGCTTTCCCTGTTTTTACGCGATGATCAGGGCAATCCAATCTTGCCGATGCCTGAGCAACTGCCGGGGTTCTCAGATCCGACGCCGATCAAGGAGAACGAACTGGAGACACACGTCCAGTTGGCCCTCGCACAGCGTCCTGAACTGGCGGCCCTCGATATCTCACGGCAACAGATTCAGATCGATCACAATAACGCGGTCAACTATTTGCAGCCAGAATTGAATGCCGTACTCTGGGGATCACAGGACATTGGCGCGCCCACGAGTTACAAGCAAAACAAATCGCCGTTTGAAAGTGAAGCTGCAGTGTACCTGGATGTCCCGATGCAGCGACGCAAGGCTCGTGGCAAGATGACGGAACTCGAAGGCAAGCTGGCTCAGTTAACTGCCAAACGGCGTCTGCTCGCCGACAAAATCCGAGTTGATGTGCAGATGGCCCACGCGGCCCTGAAATCGGCATGGGAACAGGTCAGTGAGACTCAGGAAGCACTCGGCCACGCCGAAGATCTTGCCGCCCGCGAACGCAAGAACCAGGAAGCCGGTGCGTCGGACCTGTTGAAGGTTTCACTCCGCGAACAGTACGCCGTCGAGTCCGCTGAAAAGCACGTCGATGCCCTGAAGCTCTACTTTGAGTCGCTCGCAGACTTTCGCGCCGCAGTGGCCCAGGATCACCTTGGGTTCAGCGACGATGATGCTTCGCCGGAGTTACTCGACGCCGAAGATCCAGTGCAGGCCGATTAAGTTCGCTCGATAAATTGCTGTCTGATATGAAGGGCGCGGCAAGACGCTCACTTTTCGACCGAGGGAACAGAAAATTTGCCGGAGAATTTTACGCTGGGTTCCGTTTCGTCCATCGCCAAATCTCCACGGGTTCCGTACAACTGCGAGTCGAACACGCCATTCCGTACTGCCGTGACTCGGCCACTTTAAAAAACGAACCCATACCATGCACCGACGTCAAACCAGATTCGCTTTGCTGACCACCATTCTTATTGGCGGCCTGTTTGCTCCAGCCGTGATCGCCGACGATGACACAACCGTGCGAGTCTTCATTTTCGCGGGACAGTCGAACATGGTCGGCTCAGATTCCAAAGTGGATGACATCAGGAGATTCCCGCCGTTCGCCGGGCTTGAGACAGTTCAGCCGAATGTCAGATTCTCGTACAGCATCGGACGCGAGGACAAGTTTCGGTCGAATGGCTGGACCGATCTGCAACCCGTCAACAACGTCGTCGGCCCGGAGTTGAGTTTTGCCCGCAAGGTGACACAAAACATCAAAGCCCCGATTGCGATCATCAAGTGCGCCGCTGGCGGGACACATCTCGGTGGAGACTGGAATCCCGACGAGCCTCAGGGCTTCAAAATGTATCCACTGGCGCTGGATCTGATTCGCTCGTCGCTCGCCGAACTGGATGCACAGAAAATTCCCTGGCGGATCGAAGGGTTCATGTGGCATCAGGGCGAGAACGACATGTTCAACGAAGAGTACATGGCGAACTATGGAAAGAATCTCGCCAGGTTTCTCGCCTGCTGGCGGCGAGATCTCAACGCGCCCGACCTGAAGTTCTACATCGGAGAACTCTGCACCAAAACAATCTGGGGAATGGATCTGCGTCCTCGGATGTACGCGATCAGTCTCGGACAGAGGGAAGTCACGAACGCCGATTCGCTGGCGGAATACGTCCCGACGTCTCATGACGCGGTCGAAATCGGAGGCGGCGCTGGCTTGCATTACCACTACGGCACCCTTGGCCAACTCGAACACGGCGTTAACTACGCAGACGCTTATCTCCGCACCGTCGGGATCGCAACGAATATCGCTCGACCGCGGAACCAGTGGCCTTATGAAATCGGAAGCAAAGTTCGACTGTTTGTCCTTGCGGGACATCGCAACATGGAAGGCGAACGAGCCTTCGTGCAGGAACTCGAAACGCTCGACGGTGACCTGCGCGCTGACAACGAAGCAATCGCCTTCAAATACAGCATCGGAGGCGGCTACAAAAAATCTGCAGGCTGGGATTCGTTCGGTCCTGCTGGCTATTACGGCACCTTCGGTCCTGAACTCAGCTTCGCCCACACGCTCCAGACCAATCTCACCGACAACATCGCCATTGCCAAATTCACCCACAGCGGCTCCCAAATCAATGACTGGACGCCGGA
This sequence comes from Planctomycetales bacterium, assembly GCA_038214195.1. Lineage (GTDB taxonomy): Bacteria > Planctomycetota > Planctomycetia > Planctomycetales > Planctomycetaceae > SXXK01. The sequence goes on along the minus strand of JBBQSE010000268.1, from coordinate 2,046 downwards.
AGGCACCGAGGCGAAAACGCGGAATCTGTATCCCGCCTTCATCGCGTTCATCCGGGACTCGATCAAGGAACTGCAGGCCAAAGGCCACGGCGTCGAACTCGCCGGTATTTTTTACCATGTCGGCGAAAACGATATGTCCATGCCGCCCTACCGCAGGGACGCCGCAAAGTGGTTGCAGTCAACCATTAGAAAAAGCCGTGAAGATCTCGAACTCCCGCAACTCAATTGGTACGTCACCCAGCAACCTCCGACCGATCATGAAAGCGTCAACTCCATTAATGTCACCGGTGACCTGGAAAAACTTGCCGCAGCGGACAGCCACTTCATCCACATCAAAGCGTTTGAACTGCCGCCTCAACCAGAGCAACTTGTCCTAAACACGGCGGGCATATTGCGATTGGGTGAGTTGATGGCGGAGCGATTTCTCAAAGCCCGCTGAGACGCGATCCTATGACAAGAGACGCAGGTTTTGTAGACTCTTGGGTATTGACTATCGCGGGCTTCGTCACTTCGGCAGGATGACTGTCGAACGTACGGGGTCAAATTCCAACCCAGAATCTCAGCCGATGCAGTTTCCTTCCATGAACACATTTGTCCGAGCGTTCGTTTTCTCTACGCTGGTGTCCATTGCCATACCAGTATTTGCCCAGCGAGAACTGAAGAATATTCCGGCCCCCGATCCGGAACTGGAAAAGGCCACTTTCAAAGTCCCGGAAGGTTTTGAAGTCAATCTTTTCGCCGCTGATCCGACGATCGCCAAACCGATTCAGATGAACTTTGACGAAGACGGTCGCCTGTGGATCGCCAGCTCGGAAGTGTATCCACAGATCGTGCCCGGGGCTCCTGCGACGGATCGTGTTGTCGTCTTGGAAGACCTGGATCACGATGGCGTAGCCGACAAGACACACGTGTTCGCCGAGGGCCTGCTGATTCCAACCGGCGTGGCTCCCGGCGACGGCGGCGTGTGGGTTGCCAACAGCACGGAACTGCTGCACTTCGCAGACCACGACGGCGACCTGAAGGCGGATTCCAAACGCGTCGTGCTGTCCGGATTCGGCACTGAGGACACTCATCATATCCTGCACACGCTGCGCTGGGGCTACGATGGATTCCTGTATTTCAATCAGTCGATCTACATTCACAGTCACATCGAAACGCCGTGGGGAATTCGCCGCCTGAACGCCGGTGGCATTTGGCAGTTTCGTCCGGAGACGCTGGAACTCGGCGTCTTCATGCGAGGACTCGTCAACAGTTGGGGCCATCATTACGATCGCTTTGGCCAGTCATTCGCAACCGACGGCGCGGGTGGTGAAGGGATCAACTACGTCATTCCTGGCGGGTATTATTTTACGGCGGCCAACGCGGAACGGCTCGTCAAAGGTCTGAATCCCGGCAGTCCTAAGCACTGCGGATTGGAACTTGTCGATACGCCGATGCTGCCACCAGACTGGCAGGGCAATGCCCTCACGAACGACTTTCGAGGCCACCGGGTTGTTCGCTTTGTGCTGACGGAAGAAGGTTCCGGCTACGTCTCACGCGAACAGCAGGAAGTCATCTGGTCCGACCATGTCGCCTTTCGACCGATCGATATCAAGATCGGCCCGGACGGAGCGATTTACATTGCCGACTGGTACAACCCCATCATTCAACATGGCGAAGTGGACTTCCGCGACGAACGCCGCGACCACACTCACGGTCGCATCTGGCGCGTGACCTGGAAAGGTGCCCCAAAGCGTGAATTCAAACCTGTTTCAACACGTTCCAACACCGAACTGTTCGAAGCGCTGCGTTCGAATGACGGCATAGAACGCCAGTCGGCGAAACAGATCCTCCGCCAGCGAGGAACTGCGATCGCCGCTGAGCTCGAGCAGTGGCTAGCATCGACGAAACTTTCGGACGAAGAACGCGACCACGTCCATCTCGAATCGCTGTGGTGCTTTCAGGCCGCTCGATCACTCCAGCCGCAATTGCTGGAATCGCTGCTGCAGAGTTCCGATGGTCATATCCGCGCGGCTGCTGTGCGAGTGCTGAGTCACTGGAAGTACC
>JBBQSE010000267.1:0-11350 GCA_038214195.1 Planctomycetales bacterium | reverse complement strand
CGCGCGGTCGAAGAATCGTTCCGCGAGATCACGCGGCAGGTGCAGCAGCGACAGGTCGAAGGCAGTGACACGCGGGGCGGCATTTTGGGTTTCGCGCTGGATTCGGAAGACCTGTTGAAGACGGAAGATCAGGGCGTCAGCTTCTATGAATTCGTGCGCCTGGTTTTGACGCCGTCACAGACCGAGCGACTGGAAGCCATCATTCGCGAAGTGCGACGCATCCCGGATCTGGAATCGCAGCGCGATGGCATGGAGACTGTTCGCAACATGGTCACCGTGCTCCAGAACGAAGCGGAAAAAGTGATGCGGACGAATCAGCGGCTGTCGGCCACGCTGCGGCGACTGCTCGACGCGCGGGCTCATGCCGAACGGCAGCGGATTGCCAGTGTCCTGCGGCAGATTCGCGGACAGGCGGTGGCCCTCGCCAGCGATCCGCCAACGGCTAAAGTCGGACTTACGGTAGAAGTCGAAATGGATCTCGAATCCCCGTTTCGCCGCACGTTCTGGCAGGAACCCGCCCGGCTGGATTCCGTCGATCTCACTGATTTCGAAGCTGACGAACCAGACCGCATGGAAGCCTTTCGCGAGCTGGCTCAAATGAAGCGGCTGGAATGGAAACAGATGCGGCATCGGATTCACGAAATGGTTGATCTGTACGAAGCGCCAACGCTGGCGGACCTGCTGGAAAAGCATCCTCCCGAATCTGGTGTGATCGAAGTGCTGGGATATCTACAGATCGCCCGCGATGACGGACATCTCGTCAATCCCGCCGCGAAGCAGACGCTCGTGATCCCATGGGGCCGAGATGAGGACTCCGACCACGATCCGGATGATGTGATTCAGGTCTCGCTGCCGCTGGTCACCTTTGTCCGCACCGGAAAGAACAATCATGGCCGATGATCTGCCCGAATACCGTGACTGGAGTCGCGTAGCCGTTCAGCTTCTGCGAGGCGTTGTGTACAGCGAAGACGATCGCGTCTGGAATCTGCTGCTGTCCAATGTGTCCGCGCTGGAGAATCATTTTGCGAGGATCGGACTGCGGCTGGTCGTCGTGGAGTCGGACGGCATGGCTTACGTCCGGCAACTGACGGAAGACGAAGCAACAGGCGGTTACGACAGCCTGCCAAAACTCTTTCGTGCGACTCGACTGAGTTACGGCCAAACGCTGCTGAGTGTGTTGCTGCGGGACGAACTGCGGCGATTCGAAGAGGAAGAAGTTCGTGATGAACGTTGCGTGATTGATGAATCCGCGCTGCTCCAGCAATGGGAGTCGTTTTTCCCAACGAGTCGCGACGAAGTCAAGATGCTGCGTGACATGCAGGCCGCCTTGAAGAAGCTGGAAGAGCTGGGCTTCGTGGCCCGCTTCGGCGGCGAATCCTCCGGCTGGGAAGTTCGTCGAATCCTCAAAGCCCGCCTGCCCGCCTCGCACCTGGAAGAACTCCGCGACGTGCTGGCGAAACATGCCGGTGGCGTGAAATCAGGAGGCGATGATGAGTGAAAATACTTTCCGTCCCCTCTCCCCCCGCTCAAATTGTGCCAACTTTATTGATCATCCACGGGGGAGAGGGTTAGGGTGAGGGGGGTTTTTCCCCATTGGCAAATCGTGCGAAGCCCCCTCATCCGGCCTGTCGGCCTACGTCGGCCAAGTCCGTGCCGACCGGCCGAACACAGTCTCCCCCGAAGCGGGGGAGAAGGGAAATAGATGGACACTGGCGACATTCAATACGTTCCATTACAAGGCCAACAATTAATGCGACTTTTACAAAAACGCTTGTTATTCGCCACGCCGGAAGGAGCCGCCATGGAAGCGCAGCAGGGATATCGGCTGCAGAAGATCGAAGTGTTCAACTGGGGCACGTTCGACAGCACCAACGGGCATGTCTTCAGCGTCAATCCGGCGGGACAGACGACGCTGCTGGTGGGCAAGAACGGCTGTGGCAAATCGACGCTGGTCGATGCGCTGCTCACGCTGCTCGTGCGCCCCAACATTCGCAACTTCAACGTCGCGGCTGGAGCCGGAAAACGCGAGCGCGACGAACGCACGTATGTCAAAGGTGCCTACGATCGCGGCGGAGATGATGAGACGTCGTCCTGTCAACCGAAGTTTCTCCGCCCCAAAGGCAATCACTACTCGGTCATTCTCGCGACGTTTGGAAGCGAAGGCACCGGCAAACAGTTTACGCTGGCTCAGGTACTGTATCTGACGGCCGATCAATCGGTCGAGAAGCTGTACTGCTTCGCGGACAGCGAACGTTCGATCCGCGACGACTTCGGCGGCTTCGAAGGCACAGATACGATCCTGAAGATGCTGAAGAAACGCGGCTTTAAAGTCACTCGCACCTATACCGAATTCGAAACATGGTTCAGCAAAGCCACCAACGTTCGCGCGAAGGCGATGGAGGTCTTTAATCAAACGGTCGCCGTCAAGGACATTCAGCGGCTGAACGACTTCATTCGCAATCACATGCTGGAACAGGCCGACCGAGGGGAACGCGTCGATCGGCTGCTGGCTCATTTCACGCAACTGTGCGAAGCGCACGAATCGCTTGTGCGGGTTCGTCAGCAGGCGGAGTTGCTCGAACCTGTTGCCGCGACGGGCAAGGACTGTCTGCGACTTCAGACTGAGCTCAAACGCGCCGAACGACAGCTGGCGGCGACGGCATCGTTCTTCCATCAGAAGATCGTGGAGATCGTCGAACCGGTCCTACACGAACGTCAGCGTGCGGTGGAAGATGTTGTCGCAGAACTGGAACGGCTTGAGCAAACTCGTCGCCGTCTGGACGAACAGTCCGGCAGCCTGCAGGCCGACATCAACAACGCCGGTGGAGATCGCCTCCGATTGATTCCGCATCTGATTGAAACGGCGGAAGCGCAGGCCGGACAGGTTCGGAGTGAGCAGACGCGAGTCGCCGACTTCCTGCGACGATCCGGAATGCCAGGCTCCGTTGATGATGCCGATGGTTTTCGAAGTCTCCGAGGAAGTCTGCCTGAACACCATTCGGCGGTCCTCAAGAGCGTCGCAGTCCTGGATTCGCAGAAGGTCGATATCGGTGTCGAGCGGCGGACGACAAACGATGCCATTCAGCAGTGTCAAGCCGAATTGGAGGGCTTGAATCGGCGACGGGAGAACATTCCGCAGCATTGCGTGGAACTGCGATCCATGCTGTGTCGCGATTTGGGATTGAACGCGGACGATCTGAGATTCGTGGCGGAACTCATCGCAGTCAAACCGGAAGAAACCGCGTGGGAAGCGTCGATCGAAAAGGTGCTCAATAGTTTTGCACTCAGCATGTTGGTGCCCGAACGGCTCTATGCGTCCGTGAGTGCCTACGTGGATCGCACGCGGCTGACGGTTTCTGGTCGCGGCCAGCGTCTCGTTTATTTGCAAGTCGGCGCGCCGACGATGTCGATGAATGCGCCGGTGCCGTCAGAGTTGTCTCTGCTGAGTAAACTGGCGTACCGCGAGGGGCATTCGTTGTTGCCGTGGGTGAAGGCGGAATTGCAGCAGCGTTTTGATTATCGATGCTGTGATACGGTTGAAGAATTTCAGCAGTGTCGGGGACTTGCGCTAACGGTTTCACGCCACGCGAAGAGCGGCCAGCGTCGCCATGACAAAGATGATCGCGACAAAGTCACAGACCCGCGTAACTTTGTGCTGGGCTGGGACAACCGTCTAAAGAAGCAACGCATCGCGGATGAACTGACTCGCCTGCAAGCGACCGAACAGAAGCTGGCTGCTCGGTCGCAGCAGATCAGCAAGCAACTGGAATCGGACAGAGATCGACTGCAGGCCATCACCGCACTGGACCGAATTTCGGCCTTCGAACAGATCGATCCGACGCCGTTCGAAGATTTGATTCGGGCTCTGCATGCGGAACGTGAGCAAATCGAATCGCGTTCCGATGTGATTCAGGTGCTGCGGCAGCGGCTGGCGGAAGTCGAAGCTCAGAAGGAAGCGAATCGCCTGAATCGCGATCAGTCCATCGGCAGGCAGGCGGAACTCAAACGTGATATCGGAGCGTGCGAGAGCAAGCTGAAGGAAGCGCGAGCCGGTCTGGAGCGAAGGACCCGCGAAGGGTTGCTCGAAGAGGACTGGGATTACTTCGACGATCTCAGTAAGCTGCTGCCGGATTCGGCCATTCATGAAGCGGAACTGATGGCCGGACGACTGGAGCGGCAACTCAAGGATCAACTCGAACGCACCGTGGATTCGCGGCGCAAAGAGCTCGAGCCCGTGCGGAATGACTTGCTCAAACAGATGTCAAAATTCCTGCAAAAGTTTCCCGATGAAGGCCAGGATCTGGCAATCGGAATGGAATATCTCGACAGCTTTCTCGGCCTGCGGCAGCGGATTGTGGACGAAGACCTGCCTCGGCATGAACAGAGATTCCGGGAGCGACTCAACGAAAAAGTCATCCACGAAATCGGGCTGTTCCGTGCGGAGTTGGAATCCGAACGCCGCCAGATCGAAGACCGCATCGAAGTGCTGAATGCGTCGCTGAAGCAACTGGAGTACCGTCCGGGAACTCATATCCAGCTCGAACCACGTCCCGTGCGGGATCGCGAAGTCGTGGAGTTCCAGACGAAGTTGCGTGAATGTATCGAGAACAGTTTTGACAGTTCAGCCGAAGCAAATGAAGCTCGCTTCGACCGCATTCGTGAACTGGTCGAAAAGCTGCGCGATGAAAACAATCGTCGGTGGCGGGACAAAGTTACGGACGTCCGCCGCTGGTTTGATTTCGTGGCCGCCGTGATCAATCGCGAGACGCTGGAAACGATCTCCGTCTACCAGGACAGCAGTGGTCAGTCGGGCGGTGAAAAAGCCAAGCTGGCGTTCACAATTCTTGTCGCCGCGATCGCCTATCAATACGATCTGGATCCGGAACATCCGACGCCCGATCGGTTTCAGTTTGTTGTCGTCGATGAAATGTTCTCACGTGTCGATGATCAGCACGCGGAGTACGCGCTGGAGCTATTCCGCCAGTTCGGCCTGCAACTGCTCATTGTTGCCCCGCTCGACGCCAAAGCCCGTGTGACACAACCCTACGTCGGCTGCTATCTGCATGTGAACAAACGCGACAACCGTTCGGAGATTTTTGAGATGACCGCGACGGAGTTTGCGGATGTGATGGGAGAGACGGAGTAATGTAGCCATCACGCTCCGCCGTGATGAGCATTCAGGCTTGAGCGTTCCCAACCAGACTCGGTGCGACTAGAGAGACGTTCGACATAGCATGTGGGGCTTTCCGATCGCGGTCCAGATTGAAGGCTCGTCACGGCGGAGCGTGACGGGTACATTGTGGCCATGACAAAAAAGCCCCTCCTGCAACCTGACGAAATCAAAGCGAAGGCCTTGCGGCAATACGGAAAGTTCTTGTCCGCATGGCTGTCGGGCGAGGCATTCTTCCCGCTGCACATCCCTGGTATCGGTGCTCCAGATGACAGCCTGGCGGTTGCTCAGCAGCAGGTGCAGATTCTGAAAAGCGGATCGAAGGAGGCACTCGGCTACGGGTACGCGATCGAATGGCAGGAAAGAAACAGCCGCCAACACGGACGCAATCTGTTTCCGGGTCGAGTCGTGTTCGAAACACAGGACGACTTTCTGCGATTCATCGGGAAGCAACGCGAGTTCGTCGGCTATTCGGCTTCAGTGGAACGTATCCGGCGGCAGCTGCCGGCACTGGAATCCTGGTTGCAATCGAATCGTGCGCTGCTGATTGATCACCAGCCGAGCGTCAATGGTCTATTGGACGTAGTCGAATTTCTACGAGCGAATCCACGGCCAGGGATTTTCGCTCGCGAAATACCGTTGTCTATGGACACGAAGTTCATCGAACAACACGCCGGCATTCTGGAGCAGTGGCTGAATATCGTGCTGCCCCCGGAGACGATCCGCGCCGACGAGCGGCATTTTGAACGTCGCTTTGGTCTTCGCTACGCGGAGTCGCAGGTGCTCCTGCGATTCCTCGACCCGGACCTACAACTTTCCTTTGGCAGCCCGTGGCGAGAATACGGCGTGCCGCTGCATTCGCTGGCGGATTCATCGATTGAGGCCGCAAAGGTGATCATCGTCGAAAACAAAGTGAACCTGCTTACGTTTCCAGAACTGCCGTCCGCCATCGCCATCGGCGGACTTGGCAACGCCATAGTCGATTTGTCGTACATCACATGGCTGGCTGATCGCAGACTGTGGTACTGGGGCGATCTGGACGTCGAAGGCTTCGAGATCCTGTCCCGGCTCCGCAGTCGGTTTCCTCAGGTCTGCAGCCTGCTCATGGACCCCGCAACCGTTGACCGCTGGAAAGGTCAACTGGCGGTTTCCGGCACGGGCCGCAAGCCTGATCCACCTGCATTGCTGAACGACGGCGAACTTGCCGCCTTTGAACTTTGCTCCGCCAGCAACCTGCGGATAGAACAGGAACGCATCCCGCAATCGGCCGTAGTAGAAACCGTGCGCAGTCTGTAGCCCGATCTGTCCTCAATCCTTCGGATGACGCTTGCGATATTCTTCTTCGAATTCCGCCTCGCACTCGGGGCAGGATTCCCAGGAGCTGTAGTGTTGGACGAACCCCGTGGAGACAAGATCGGGATGTACCCCAGCTCCGGGCAGCAATTCCTCGATCAGCAGTCGATAGGCCTTCATGGCCGTGAAATGAGGACACATGTCGAATGCCACGCCGCGGAGAGCCATCGCGGTCAGCAGCGCGTTAAGTACTTCCCATCCGTGCTGCTCGTCGCGGACATCGTTGGGCTTCGGCAGGCAGAGCGGTTCGTCAAACAGCCATGTGAGCGGTTCGTCCTTCGTGCCATGGACGACCTCGTCCCATTGCTCGTACATCGCCTTGGTTTCCGGGTCGATGCCGGGGATGACTTCATCCCAGCTGCGCGGAGTTGCTGGAGCCTCGTCGGTCCATGGTAGTTCGCCGGTTGAATCCAGCGCGGCCGCTGAGAAATCTTCGTTCAATGAATTTTCGTCAGCCGCCGAATCTCGAATCTGATCTTCCAGGTTCTTTGGAAACAGGCCAAACGGATCTTCGTCATCTTCAGTTTCCATCGCTTCGCCAGGATTCGGGATCACGTCGATCGTCCCGTCATCGTTGCGAATGATCGTCGTGATGTTGGGCGGCCCGACTTCGTCCTCTGATGGCAGCGGTTCAGGTTCCGGATCGGCCAGGTCCTTGTAATGGCCTTCAAATTCCAGAATCGGATCGAGCAGTTCCAGAACGACGCGCCCGTTCTGGCTGTACCATTCCAGATAGATCGAAGTCCGCTGTTCCTCTGGCGGAGATTCGCCGCGCTTGGTGGCTGCAAGAAACTCGTCCATCGAAACCAGCGGTACGCGCACCGTGCGAAAGACACTGTCACCCATCGCCCCAACCTGATCCGAGCGGAATACTTTCTCAAGCACAGGCCGAGGCTGCGGCAGATCCCGTTCCCGCACTTCAAACCGAAAGTTCAGTCCCTCCAGCGCACCGCCCAGATTTCCGGTGAAGGACAGCATCACGAGGCTTGGCTCGACGGACTCAACACCTTCATGCTTCTCCGTCCGCAACACCTCGAGCCAGCCGGAAACGCTATTCCGCTGGGCGTTTCGAAATTCGCCTCGGAGCACATAGTCATGAATTCGATAGGCCATATTGGGACCTCCCGGAGAAGCTTTTGAATGTCGTGTCGTGCGGTCATGCCGCCTTGGCGAATGATCCAAAACCTGACCTCGAAGACAACCCTTCGACACAGATTTCCGCCGGGTTCACCCCAGCGACAATCTCGCGAGGGGGGAGCCTCCGGAGCAGTGTGTTCCGAGGCAGGAGCCTCGGAACATGGACATCAATCCGCACCGCGTGAAGTATAAATCAACCGCCCACGAGCCCGAAGCAAGTGCAGGCCATCTGTTTGTGCTCAATCGAGCGTCAAATTTCCCGGTGATGCTGCCGCAAATACATCAAGTGGTTTTGCAACCGGATCGGCCGAGAGATTCTCGAACAGATCTTCTTGCGAACTCTTCGGCAGCAGCTTCTTCAGCACGTTTCCGAGATCATCAAAAAAGGAATACAGCACCGGGATCGCCAGCAGGGTCAGCAGCAGGGAAAACGTCTGACCGCCGACGGCCAGGACGGCAATTGAGCGACGTTCTTCGGCACCGGGACCGGTGGCTATCAGCAGGGGCAGCAATCCGGCGACGAATGAGACCGTGGTCATCAAAATTGGCCGCAGACGGTCTCGGTTGGCCCGCAGAATGGCATCGGCGCGATTCATCCCGGTGGCTCGCAGAGCATTCGTATGATCGACCTGCAGAATGGCGGCCTTCTTGACGACACCAAACAACACCAGGATGCCCATCGCCGAATACAGATTCAGCGTTTCTCCGCCGTAAATTAAGCTGAGCAAACCAAACGGGACGGCCAGAGGCAGCGACAGCAAGATGACAAACGGATGGACCAGATGTTCGTACTGCGCCGCCAGGACGATATACATCAGCACGAACGACAGCACGAAGGTCCAGGCGAAATCTTCCAGCGTTCGTTCCAGCTCGCGACCGCCACCGAGAACCTGCGTGCTAAATCCATCCGGGATGCCGATTTCTTCGGCCGCCGCATTCATGGCCGCGATGCGATCGCCAAGTGCATAACCGCCATCGATGTTGGCTCTAACAGCGACCATCCGCTGCCGATTGAGCCGATCGATGCGAGACGCCGCTTCGTGGTATTCAAACGTGACAAGGTTATCCAGTCGAGTGGGCACGGGACCCGCAGAACCGCTGGCATCAGAGGTCCCGGAGATCAATGAGCTCGGGTCTGCGGATGCGCGCACATAAAGCTGGGAGATGGATTCGACGTCTCGTCGATCGATGCCCACAAGGCGCAATTCGACGTCGTAAGCGTCGCTGACGGATTGATCGCGATAACGCGAAACGCGGTCGTCACCACCCACGGCAATCCGTAACGTATCGGCAATTTCCCGCACGTCCACACCCAGCGCGGCAGCCCGCTCGCGGTCAACTCGCACCAGCAACTCGGGATTGTCGATCTGTAGGGTGGTGGTGACGTCCACGATTCCGGGAATCGTCTTTGCCTTTTCCCGCAGAGCGTTACTGAACTCCAATAGCTGATCAAGATCCGGACCCGTGATCGAAAAATCGATGTCTACCGGGGCTCCCTGACGCAGCGACGTCAGATTTCGCACTGAGGCACGAATTCCTGGAATGCCGCTGAGCTGTTTTCGCACTTCTGCCATTTTTTCACGCTGCGAAAAGTTGCCACGGAAGGCGGCGTGCAGATCTCCCTTGAGCAGCCCGGCGAAGAATCTGTCCAATGAAAACGATCGCTGTTGACTGTCGATCAGCCGCACAAAAAACTCAGCGCGATTCACATCGCCGAAACCCTGAGTACCCATCGAAGTCAGCACGGTCTCGATCCCTTCGATACCACGAATTTTGGCTTCGACGACATCCAGCGAATCTCGCATGGAGGCCAGACTGGTGCCCTGTTTCGCTTCAATCCGCACTTCAAATTCCGATTCGTCCACATTGAGAGGGATATAATCCTGCTTCACCATCTTGTAGAGCGGCACGTTGGACGCCATCACCACCAACGACACAGCGAGCACCAGCCAGCGAAGTCTCATGGCCCAGCCCAGCATCCACATGTAAGCCACTTCGATCCAGTGGTAGAAACCTCGTCGAGAAGCGGGAGTAACCGCTGAGTCCGATCCGGAATGGGGTGCTCGACGCAGCAGTCGGCTGCACATCATCGGAGTCAGCGTAAAGCTGACGAACATCGAAACCAGAATTGCGACGGTCGCCGTCACGCCGAATTGAAACAGCATGCGACCGGTGACGCTCGACAGAAACGACACCGGCAGAAACACAATCACCAGTGACAGCGTCGTCGCCAGCACTGCCAGTCCGATTTCCTTTGTCCCGTGAACGGCTGCAGTACCGGGAGCCATTCCCTTTTCTTCGATGCAGTGGAAGATGTTTTCCAGCACCACGATCGCATCGTCGATCACGACACCGACCATCAACACGAGGGCCAGCATGGTGACATTGTTCAGCGTAAACCCAAACCAGCGCATAAAGGCGAATGTCGCGATGATGGACGCCGGAATGGCGACAGAAGCGATTACCGTGGATCGCCACGACCGCATAAACAACAACACAGTGATGCAGGCCAGAATGCTTCCGGAAATCAGATGTTGCTCGATCTCATGCAGAGACGCCACGATGTATCGCGACTGGTCCTGGATCACCTCAACCTTCACATCATCCGGTAACAGCGCCTGACATCGGGGCAGCAGCGTTTTGATGCCTTCGATGACCGCCACGGTGTTTTCCCCGGACTGTCGCTGTACTTGCAGGATGACGGCTGGCTGTCCGTTCAATCGGGCCAGTGTGCGGACATCCTTCGTGGAATCCTGAACTTGCCCAAGATCGCTGAGACGGACGGGCGATCCGTGAACGGTTGTCACAACCAGATCCGGAAAATCGCGGGAGTGAGGCAGTCGGCCGAGTGTCCGCAGAGATCGTTCACGCAGCCCTTCATCAATGCGGCCGCCGGGAACTTCCGTATTCTGGCGTACGATCGCTTCGCGTACTTCAAGGATGGACAGCTGATGAGCCGCCAGACGACGGGCATCGATGTCGATCTTGACGGCTCGATCGGCCGCGCCGGCGATTCGCACCTGCCCCACGCCGTGTGATGATTCGATGACGTTCTTCACATAATTGTCCGCGAGCACGTACAGCTCGCGCGGCGTGCGCGGACCCGAGACGGTGAGTGACATGACCGGTGAAGAATCCAGGTCTTGCTTCTGCACAACGGGAGGATCGATCCCGGACGGCAGCCGATTGAGCACACTGGACACGGCGTCTCGCACGTCCTGAGTCGCAGCGTCAACATCGCGATCGAGACCAAACGTAATGATGACGAAAGATTGACCGTCACGGGAAATCGACCGGAGCTCCTCAATCCCGGCCACCGTGGCCACGGCATCTTCGATGAGTGACGTGACTTCGGATTCCACTTCTTCCGACGCCGAACCTGGATACGTGGTCCGCACATAGATGTTGGGCAAATCCATGTTCGGAAAGCGGTCCACGCCCAGCTGTGGAAATGCCGTGACCCCCGCCACAATCAGCGCGGCGATCATCATCACGGCAAAGATCGGCCGCTTAACACAAATAGCTGCCAGCCAGGACACGGTATAGTTCTTTCAAAATAGTCGTGGGGGGGGGGGGCGGGCCGGAGGAGGGCCCGCGCCGCCCCCACCGAAAGGGGGGGGGGGGCACGCCCGCAAATGGTGGCGACACCCACAAAAACCCCCGCAACAAAAAAAAAAAAACCCGAAACCA